>URWR01000005.1 GCA_900551595.1 uncultured Coriobacteriaceae bacterium | reverse complement strand
CGTCCTAGTGGTAGCCCCTTCGGGTAAACCCCACCTAAACCGCTGGTAACCACAAGATCTCCAACTTCTACGGTTTGGTCAGTCCGTACAAGAGAGAGACGTAGCGTACCGTCAGCAGATCCTTCAAGCATTCCCTGAGCTCTGCTCGATTGGATCATCGCCGAAACAGAAGAACCCTCATCAGTGATAAGCCGAACCACAGATGATGTTGCTCCACACTCAGATATTTGACCGATTACACCACTTGAATCACAAACGGGCATACCAACTGCAAGACCTGAAGTTGTACCTTTATCAATAGTGACCGTAGAACTCCACGAATCAGTGGAGCTGGCAATAACATTTGCAGCCGTAGACTCGAGATTATAGGTACTCTGTAAGTCGAGAAGATCTTGTAGTCGCTCGGCTGTTTGCTCCGCTTCTTCCAGCTGAGCATTTCTGCTCGTTAACTCTTCATTTTCAGCACGAAGCTCAGAGAGGGTCTCTTGATCTGCAGTCAGGTTAGCAAATACATTACCCAGACTAGAGAACGGCGTACTTATCAAAGCACCAAGATACCGTACCGGCATGGTAACTACCGTAACGGCACCTCTCACTGTTGTAATAGGTCCCGATCCCGCTTCGCGACAGCTTAAGGTAAACAAGGTTAAAGACACGACACACAAAATCACTGCGAGCCGTGTTCCTTTACCGTTACTCTGCTGTGTTCGTCTTGATACCCCTGTAGAGAAGCGCGGCATACTATCGCCCGCCTCGTTCCTTAATTAGCACTCTGAACAAACCCACCAGACAAGGCGTTTGCCTCAAGAACTTTTGCACAACCATTTACAACGTTTTCGAGCGCTGTAGGACTGACGTTTACGGGCACACCTGTCTCATCACGAAGACGAGAATCAAGGCCACGCAGCAATCCACCGCCACCAGTAAGAAGGATGCCGTAGTACATAAGATCGCTCGCCAAATCAGGAGGTGTTACATCAAGCGCATCTTTAACAGCCTTGGTAACCTCATCAAGCGGCCGATTAAGGGCTCGACGGATCTCCTCAGATTCAATTCGAACAGTCTTCGGAAGGCCGTTGATAACATCTCGGCCATTTACCTCGACATCAAGTTCCTCACGTAGAGGAGCAGCAGAACCAACTTTGATTTTGATATCTTCAGCTGTACGCTCGCCTATTGAAAGGTTATACGCGTCGCGCACGTGCTCAAGAATCGTTTGATCAAACTCATCGCCAGCAGTACGAATGGACTGTGAAACAACAATGCCGCCCATGGCAATAACTGCGACTTCAGTGGTACCGCCACCAATATCGACAACCATTGATCCGGTGGGGTCTTCAATAGGTAAATCTGCACCAATAGCAGCAGCCATTGGCTCCTCAATAAGATAAGCCTGACGGGCGCCAGCCTGAATAGTTGCTTCAAATACAGCGCGCTTCTCTACTGAAGTAACCCCTGATGGGACGCAGACAACAACTCGAGGACGTGGCGACCAAGGATAACGGCGTTGCCGAGCTTTTTCGATGAAGTAGCGAAGCATGACTTCCGTAACATCAAAGTCTGCAATAACGCCATCTTTGAGAGGGCGTACCGCAGAAATAGACCCCGGTGTACGCCCGACCATACGTTTAGCATCGGCGCCAACAGCCAACACACGATCTGCTTCTTTATCAATAGCGACAACGGAAGGCTCGTTTAACACGATACCCTGGCCACGAACAGAAACAAGCGTATTAGCCGTTCCCAGGTCTATGGCAAGGTCGCCACCATACTCTCCAAAGAGTGAGTCGAAGATCGACATTGTTTCCTATCCCTCAGACCGACCGATCCCTTCGGTCGACACACGGTTTCGTTTCTTCTTCAGTCTAACAAAGCTCATACATCATGCATCCTGAAGGTACAAACAAGCATTTATTTCACTTAACCAGTAACAACCGTGCCCTCAGAATCGGCGTTTTGCGATGCATTGTCCGTATCTGTGGAGGAGTTATCACTAGAAGTAGCAGAGCTATCACTAGAAGCGTTTGTATCAGTTGAAGATGCATCATTTGAAGCATTTGCATCAGTATCTGCAGTGCCCTCAGAGGTTGTCGAATCAGAAGTATCAGAAGCATCGTCTGATGAAGATTCGAGCGTTGTTCCATTTGAGGATTGAGAAGCATATACCGGCTCAACGGAACTGACCGCCCAAGAAATGCCAGAACGGACCAGATCGACGTTATATTCAACTTCCCCACCGTTGGAAAGCGTGACCTTTACATGAGCAGTAGAGGTTGCCATGGACCGATCGAGTCCATCAATCTGAACATTCTCTACACCAGCAGGCAGCACCGCTAATACCTCAGAAGAAGCCTCATCAGAAAGAGATGAGCTCAGAGAAGCGGATGGATCATCACTTGTAAATAAGGATTCAACAACCGATTCCTGCGTAGGCCATCCAAACCCATTGAGATAAAGTGCAGTAGCTGCACCAGCAAGGATGAGAAGAATAATAAAGATGACAAGGAAGATCTTAAGACCGGTATGACGATGCTTGCGACGCATCTTACGGTCGTCCTTATCAGCCTGGACCAGATCGCCTTCCGAAATGGAGAAAAAGCCTGTGTCTTCAGGTGATGGCATAAGCTCGCCGGACTTGCCAAGCGGATCTAAAGGATCTATCTGGATGCCACCGGTACCACCAGCAGTATCATAGCCAGCTTGTGCAAGGAGTGCATCGGTCTCAGAAGGGCCATGAGAAGACAGCGCGGCAACGGCACGTTGTGCAGCCGTAAAAGAAGCTTGCTGCTCTGCCGTAAGCTCCAACGAACCATCAGCTGTTGCACGCCCAAAAGCATCCACTGCCTCTGTCATGCGGTTAGCAGCTACGTAGGCACTGCCAAGATCTGCCCAGATTGCATTTTGGTTAGCAAGAGGAGTAGAGAAATCAAGGGCTGTACGATATGCCTCAACAGCATCGACAGGACGTCCAAGTTTCATAAAACTCCCACCAAGGCACACCAAGGCGCTTGAAGGATCTGGGTTGTTCTCATCGATAGCAGCATTGCGGTAGGCAATACCAGCCTCACGTACATTGCCCAGGCGCGTTTGTGCATCGCCTAAAGCCATCTGAGCTTTATAAGGGGTGGCATAATCTGGATCCTGAGTGGCTGCAGTAAGTGCTTCAACAGCAGCTTCAAGACGACCAGCAGCCAGAAGCCCTCTACCTTGATTGCAACGAAGGGCACCGCGCTTGCCATAAGCTGTGTCAACAAGCGCTTCTTCGTATGCAGCAGCAGCTTCCTCATAGCGACCCATTTTCATAAGAGCATTGCCCTTCAGATGGTCAGCAGCACCAAAAGCCTCACCAGGACGCTTTGCCTGCCCCACATAGGCAACTACTGAAGCCCAGTCACCTTTCTGATATGCGGCGCGGGCCGCATCAAATGCTTGTTGATCCACGGTAATAACTCCTTTTTCACTCCCCCGTTGAGATGATAGCTATGCTGCCACCTCATGCTCAATTCGTACAGACTCAATAACGTCACCTGCACGAAGCTGGGAGATCACATCCATGCCATCTATTGTCGTTCCAAATACGGTATAGCCGCTATCGAGTGCATGCTGCGGGCCTAAGCAGAAATAGAACTGAGAGCCTGCAGAATCTGGGTCACTTGAACGAGCCATGGCAAGTGCGCCATCCACATGACTATTATGCGGGTTCGTATCATACTCATGACGAATGCGGTATCCCGGACCGCCAGTACCAGGCATACCAAACTCACCACGCTTGCCTGCTGCAACATCTTCAGGTGTCATCTCACGCGTATTGGGACAACCACCTTGAATTACAAAACCTGGAACATAACGATGAAACTTCAGGTCATCATAGAATCCTGAAGAAGCAAGCTCACAGAAGTTAGCAACATGAATAGGAGCACCCTCGCCATCAAGGCGAACACGAATAACCCCTTTAGAAGTGGTGATGACAGCAATTTCATCACCAGTGACCTGGTATTTAGGTGTATAGAGCGGATCTGCAAAAAAGCCCATATGCGCTCCTTTCTCACCCTACGTCTTGTAGGAACATTATACTCATCGGCATAATTCTACCAGCTCATTGCAGTCTGGAATCATTTCACAGTATGAGCAGAACAGAGCCGACCAAACTTATAAACTAATTGCTTTCATCGGGCGCCTGTGGCTCCCAAGCTTCATAGTTCTGGTTGAAGAGTCCTTTATAGGTGTTCTCTCCGCTGGCATTTTGACTTCCCACCAAAGGAGCCATTATTTCATCGCGATTTGCAGCGGGATCTGAGGAGGCTTCCGCACTATTCCACGCACTATTCAGTGCATCTACACGATTCCTCAGCCAGTTTCCCAGCGTTACGAGATGCTCAACATCTTCAGCATATGTTCCAGAAGTTACATCGACGGATTGTATATCGCTGATGAGATTTGAAACATCATACGAAAGTTCTTCACATTCACTGGAAGCATTATCAAAGGCTTCTTGATCGCCGCCAAAAGCAGCTTCTTCAAATCCATCTTCTGCCTTATCAATGCGTTCTGCTAAATCTGCGAGCTCCTTGTAATCCTCACTAAGCTGCTGATAGGTAGCCTCATCCCCAGTAAGCGTTTCTTCTTGATCCTCCTGATCAGAAGAATCCTGACCGCTCAGGCGTTCCACTACACCAGGAAATCCCGCTGTAGATGTATCGCGCGCTTCAGTTGCACGAGAGGAATATGCCTGAGGATTCCACGGATGTGTAAGGATAAGAGCCAAGCCACCAATGAGCACCAGTGAAGCCAATGCACAAACCAAAACCGTTTTTGTATGAGGCAAGCGACCATAATCAGGTTCTGATTCAGCCGGAATAGCACTCTCAATACGAGGCATCGAGTGTGTTTCTTCTAAAGCCTGCTCATCCTCTTCATCAGCCACATCAACCTCAGGGATATGCAATTGACGTCCCGAGTCCTTTGAGGTGTTTGTGCTTGAAGCCTCCTCATTAACTACTGGCATACCGCAAACAGGACAAGTAGCGGCACCTTCAGGCAAAAGAGAGCCGCATGCGGAGCAATAGTTCCCTTCTATTTTTGGCAAAACTGTCGTTGCACCAAGCTCCCCGTGACATGCTGGACAAACCGAAGCGTCATCGGAAACATTTGTGCCACAGTAAGGACAAATCACAGATATTCCTTCCAAAATGCCTGGAGCCCAATGCAAATAAACACAGAAGCCTAGGCACGTTCGAGCTGACTAAGCACGTAAGGCAGAATACCGCCAGCTGCAAGGTATGCACCCTCCGTTGGTGTATCAACACGAACAACGCACTCAAATCGGATACTTGTACCATCTGCATGCTCTGCTGTCACCACGGTAGTACGTGAGGCAGGAAGCCCAGCAGAAAGATCAACAGGTCCAAAGGAATATGTCTCAGTACCATCCAATCCAAGTGAAGTAGCGGTTGCACCCTGCGGCAATTCAAGCGGTAATATTCCCATTCCTATGAGATTTGAACGATGAATTCGTTCAAAACTCTCGGCGAGAACAGCCCGGACTCCAAGCAACAACGGGCCTTTACCAGCCCAGTCACGTGAAGAGCCACTTCCGTACATTTTGCCAGCTACAACAACAAGCGGTGTCTTCTCACAACGGTAGTGCTCCGCTGCATCAAAGATGCTCTTCTCAGCACCATCCAAAAGATCGCGTGTCCAGCCACCCAGACGTGGAGCGACCAACTGATTCGCAAGGCGAACATTTGCAAAGGTGCCGCGCGCCATTACCTCATGATTTCCACGGCGACTTCCATATGTATTGAAATCTTGGGGTGCAACGCCATGCTCTTCAAGATAACGAGCAGCAGGTGAATCAAGTGCAATAGTACCCGCAGGAGAAATATGGTCAGTTGTTACAAAATCGCCCAGAAACGCTAAGCAGCGAGCATTCTCTACAGAAAGCTCGGTTTGAGGATGAGCAATTTCAAAGTACGGTGCTCGACGAACATATGTTGAATTTTCATCCCATGCAAATGTTGCAGATGTACCGACTTCTCCCACTTCGATGGATTCCCATGCTTTATCACCGCGGAGCAATCCATTGGATGTTTCTGAGAAAAGCAGCGGGTTGAGATACTCATCAAGAACCGCCTGTATCTCATCGTCTGTAGGCATTATGTCGGAAAGCATAACAGGGGTTCCATCGCTGCTTATTCCGACTGGCTGTTCACTTAAATCAACGTCAACAGTTCCTACTAACGCATACGCAACAACAAGCGCTGGCTGGCAAAGGTAATTCTGAGCAACATCAGGAGAAATGCGTCCCTCGAAATTTCGATTACCAGAAAGTACGCTCGTCAGCTCCATATCTGAAGCATGTTCCTTGAGGCAAGGAAGAATAGGACCTGAATTACCAATACAGCTCATGCAGCCATAACCACAATTCACAAATCCTATGTGTGCGAGATCGTCAGATAATCCAGCATGTTCAAGAAGCTCTTGGGTTGCATGGCTGCCAGGAGCAAGTACACGCTTAACCCATGGCTTTGCCTGTAACCCATACGAAACCGCCTTCTTAGCTACAAGACCGGCAGCAACCATCATTGCAGGGTCAGTTGCTGTTGTGCAACTCGTTACCGCAGCGATCGCAATAGTGCCGTGTCCGAGATCATAGGTTGTATCACCACACGTCACAGCAAATGTTTGATCCAAAGATCGGTACCCATGCTCTTTGGCAGCCTTACGGAACTGCTTTTTCAAAGCAGAAATGGGCAAACGGTCATGTGGTCTAGATGGACCAGCAAGGCTTGGCTCAACCGTAGAAAGATCCAACTCAATCATGCGTGCATAGTGACGATTGCCGCCACTTCCCCACACACCTTGCATCGCGAGGAAACTCTGAGCAAAAGCAATCTCATCAGCATTGCGACCCACGAGGCTAAGATACGAAAGCGCCACCTCATCTGTTGGGAACAAAGTGCAGGTAGAACCATACTCAGGAGTCATATTGGCAACACAGCACCGCTGAGTAGCAGAAAGCTTTGCAACGCCAGGACCACATACCTCTACAAAGCAGCCAACAACCCCTTCAGAACGAAGAAGCTGTGCCACGGTAAGGGCAAGGTCCATACCACTCGTTCCAGCCGGAAGCTCACCGGTAAGATGCAAGCCTACAACCGCAGGCACCAGCATGGTAATAGGCTGACCTAAAGCTGCGGCTTCAGCTTCAATGCCGCCGACACCCCAGCCAAGAACACCCAGGCCGTTTGCCGTAGTGGTGTGTGAATCGGTTCCAACCAGAGTATCAAAGCATGCAACTTCAGCATCTGAGGTTGCAAGCGCATCCTTGCCAACCACGTCACAAAAACGCTCAACATTAAGCTGGTGACAAATGCCAACTCCAGGCGGAACAATACGCACATTATCAAACGAACGGCTTGCCCACTTTAAGAAAGCAAATCGTTCGTGATTGCGCTGAGCTTCTATTTGCCTGTTCTTCTCTGCTGCATCTGGCGTACCAGTACAGTCAGCTGCAACTGAATGGTCTACAACGAGCGTACAAGGGATATGAGGATTGACACGCGTTGGATCCCCTCCGCGTGCCACCATAGCATCGCGCATTGCAGCAAAATCAACAAAGACGGGAACGCCCGTAAAGTCCTGGAACAGGACACGAGCTGGCATGAACTCAATCTCGCCACCCTGCTTACCAGCAAGGCCTGCATTTACAATGCGCTCGGCATTTTGGATAGCCTCTTCATCATTTGAAGCTCTGCGAACAACATTTTCCAAAAGCACCACGAGAGAACGAGGAATTGTTTCGGCCCCTGGAATTTGAGAAACATCGTACACAAGACGACGAAGAGACCCATGCTCAACCCAACAACCCTTGCGAGCGCGACGAACCGCTTCTTCGAATGCGTTGTCTGCCATAGTGGGACCCCTCAATTCTGTTGTTGGACAAACGTTTGAAGAGGCCCCCTCGCCGAAAACGACAAGGGGGCCGCATTTTTATTGGTGCCCTCAGAGGGGTTCGAACCCACGACCTTTCGCTCCGGAGGCGAACGCTCTGATCCACTGAGCTATGAGGGCGCACTCGGTGATTATAGCGTCCTTCGCGACCAAGAGTCTTCTCGTCAAAAGATTCTCACAGGCACTACTCAGTATCTTAAGAAGCTGTAAACATCCTTACTATCTTTCTCCGTCAAGGGTTTACCTGTGCTTTATATAATCAGACCGCTATTAGTAGTAAAGTGTGAAAGCTTATGGAGATAACCATTCGTAACAACGAGAGTATGGAATACACATGATTGCTGTTATCAACAATACTGCTACGCCCGAACAGATTCACCACTTTGTCAGCTGGGTTGAAGAAAAGGGCCTTTCTGCGAACGTTTCTCAAGGCACAAACGAGACCATTATTGGCCTTATTGGAGACACCTCACAGATAGATCCATTCTTGCTGGAAAGCATGGATATCGTTGATCGCGTGCAACGTGTTTCAGAGCCTTTTAAGAAGGCTAACAGGAAATTTCATCCCACCGACACTGTTGTTGACTGTGGCCACGGGGTACTTCTTGGTGGCGGACACTTTCAGGTGATTGCAGGCCCCTGTTCAGTCGAAGGAAAAAATCTCATCGAAATCGCTCGCGAAGTGCATGCTGCAGGAGCAACCATGCTTCGAGGTGGAGCTTTTAAGCCTCGTACGAGCCCTTATAGCTATCAGGGAATGGGCAAAGAAGGCCTCGATTTACTCTGTGAGGCACGTGCCGAGCTTGATATGCCCATTGTTACAGAAGTGATGGATGCTCGTGATCTCGATCTATTTGTCGATCGCAACATTGACGTATTACAGATCGGAGCCCGTAACTCACAAAACTTCACTCTCCTGCGTGAGGCAGGTCGTACGGGCATTCCGGTACTTATCAAACGTGGCATTTCTGGCACCATTGATGAGCTTCTCATGGCAGCGGAATACGTCATGAGCGAAGGCAACTCTCAGGTTATTCTGTGCGAACGCGGAATCCGTACCTATGAGACGCGCACACGCAATACATTTGACCTCTCTGCAGTAAGTGTGCTGCATCATCTTTCTCACTTACCAGTTGTAGCCGACCCAAGCCACGCCACAGGATATGCCCGTTATGTCTCGCCGATGGCACTTGCCGCTACGGCTGCAGGGGCAGATGGCCTTGAAATTGAAGTTCATAACTGTCCAAGCAAGGCATGGTCAGACGGAGCACAAGCACTGACACCCGAACAATTCGCTCAAACCATGAAAAAGATTTCGCGTATTCGTGAAGTTATTACTGAAGATGAACAGGAGCAATAGCACTATGTCAGGAGAGGATGAGAAGAACTCATCATCAACTCAAACACCCACTGCAAACACGTCGACCTATGTTCCGGGTCGTGTAGGCATTGTGGGTCTCGGCCTCATGGGCGGATCGTTTGCAAAAGCCTTCGCAAAAGGCGGCCGCGAAGTCTATGCCTGGAATCGAACGCATGCAACCGTAGAGCTTGCAATGGTGGAAACAATCCAAGGTGAACTTACACCAGACGTTGTGCCGACTTGTGAGCTCATTATTCTTTGTGGCTATCCTGAAGTCTGCGTGCAATGGCTTGAGGACATGCAAGACCTCATCTCTCCTCGTGCCATTGCTATTGATACCGCAGGTATTAAACGCAGTATTTGTGACAAATGCTTCGCTATTGCAGCTGATAAACCTTGGACCTTTGTTGGATGTCACCCCATGGCTGGCACGCAATATTCAGGATTTGGTCATGCTCGTGCCAACATGTTTCACAATGCACCCATGGTTGTTGTGCCACCACCAATGGATGATTTCGCTCGTCTTGAAGTGCTTGAGCGACTTAAGAATCTGCTTGCACCATGTGAATTCGGTTCATTTACCCTTGCGACGGCAGATTTTCACGATAGGCAAATTGCCTATACCAGCCAACTTGCGCATGTGGTTTCCAATGCATATGTAAAAAGCCCTGCAGCTCAAGCTCACAAAGGTTTTTCAGCAGGTTCATACAAAGATCTGACACGTGTTGCACGTCTTAACGCACCCATGTGGACAGAACTTTTTCTGGATAACGCCGATTATTTGTCAGCTGAAATCGGTACGCTTGTTACTAACTTATTAGCTTACAAACAGGCTATTGATGAGCGCGACAGCGCACAGTTATGCACCCTACTTGAAGAGGGCGATCGACTCAAAAAGGAGGCCGAACGCCGATGAATACCTCACAGATAACAACGAAGGAAATAGAAGTTCCCACAAGTTCTCGAACATACCAGGTAACCGTTGGCGCAGGGATTCTTGAAGAAATCGGATCGATATGTCGGTCAAGCGTTGGCGGTGATACCTGTTGCGTTATTAGTGATTCAACCGTAGCTCCCCTCTATGCTGAGCGCGTCAGTCGCTCTCTCAAAGAGGCGGGATATCACTGCTTTGAACTTACCTTCCCTGCCGGTGAATCTTCTAAGCGCATTACAACACTTGAGCACTTACTCGAACAGATCGCTCAAGCCCAACTAACGCGCGATGATCTCATTGTTGCTGTCGGAGGCGGCGTAACTGGAGACATGGCTGGCCTTGCCGCAGCTCTTTATCTCCGTGGTATTCAAGTTGTACAAGTCCCCACCTCATTGCTGGCTATGGTCGACTCATCAATAGGCGGCAAAACAGCAGTGGATCTCGCAGCTGGCAAAAATCTTATTGGTGCCTTTTTGCAACCATCTGCTGTTCTTGCTGACGTGCAGTGTCTGAGCACAATTTCACCTGATCTTTTCCGCGATTCATGCGGTGAAGTTATTAAACATGGTGTTATTGCAGATGCTGATCTTTTCTCTCACCTGGAAGCTCATCCGCTTACGCAAGCTTTCTATGACCAAGCAACGCTTGTCTCGGTCATTGCGCGAAATATTGAGATCAAACGAGATGTTGTATCTGCGGATGAAAAAGAGCGTGGACTGCGTCAGACGCTCAACTTTGGTCATACCATTGGACACGCAGTAGAAGCAGCCTCTAACTTCAGCTTAGGTCACGGTACTTGCGTTGCTATTGGCATGTGTTGCATTGCCCGTGCCGCTTATACAAAAGGATGGTGCGAAAGCGATGTGCCCGCACGTCTTGAAGCAGTTGTAGCAACACATGGGCTGCCGATCGACACTGACCTTTCCCATGACCTTATCGTTCAATTTGCCACACATGATAAAAAGCGTCATGGTGATGGGCTTAACGTGATCATTCCCTCACGCATTGGAGAAGTCGAGATTAAGCGTTTATCGCTAGATGAATTTAGAGAACTGGTTACGCTCGGCTGTGGCGTAACACAACACCTTTCATAGAGAAGAGGACCTGTGGAAGCACTTATCAATCCTCAGCCACTTGCAGGAGCAATACCAGCAATTGCATCAAAGTCTATGGCACATCGGTTGCTTATCTGTGCTGCTTTTGCTGACCATACAACCGATATCACGTGCAATACAACCTCTGCGGATATAGATGCCACTGTGCAGTGCCTCAATGCGTTAGGCGCACGCATCACGCGCACACGCGTTGGTTTTAGGGTCCGCCCTCATCGAGAGACATCCTCACTCATTGCCTCACAAACCACGACACTCAATTGTGGGGAATCGGGCTCTACCCTGCGCTTTATTTTGCCAATAGCCTGTGCATTGGGAGTAGATGCGAATATTTTAGGTGCAGGACGGCTTGCGTCTCGCCCGCTTTCTCCGCTCTATGAAGAGCTTATGGCAGCCGGAGCTAACCTATCCGAGCAGGGATCCTTCCCTCTTCATGTTTCTGGCAAGATTCGCCCTGGTCGTTTCCAACTGCCTGGCAATGTATCTTCTCAGTATCTGAGTGGCCTTCTGCTTGCGGCGCCTCTTTTAGAGGGAAAAACTGAAGTGGTAGTAAAAGAACCTCTTGAGTCACGCCCTTATGTAACGCTTACCATTCGAGCGCTTGAAAGTTTTGGTGTACACGTTCACGAAACAAAACAAACAACCGAAGAGGGAACGTTTACAACTTTTACCGTTCCAGCACACTCGTCTTACACCACTCCAGGCCAGGTATCTGTTGAAGGCGACTGGTCGAATGCGGCGTTCTGGCTCGCCGCAGGATGTCTCGCAGGTCCTGGCGTTTCGGTCACTCAGCTCGATCTTGCAAGTCCCCAGGGCGATCGCACTATCTTGGCTGCGCTTGCACTGTTGGGGGCTCGACTTTCTCGCAAAGGTACGCAAGCTACTGCAGCACCCGATACACTCAATGCTTGCTCAATTGATGTAAGCGACTGCCCTGATCTTGTCCCTCCCTTAGCAGCAGTCGCCTGTTTTGCGCAGGGAACCACACATATTACAGGGGCAGAAAGACTTCGTCTTAAAGAATCGGACCGTCTGGAAACAGTTACTGCTGCACTCAATGCTCTTGGTGGTTGTGTTCGCATTGAAAACGACAGTCTTATTATCAAAGGAGTAGATTCACTTAAAGGAGGAACTGTCGACGCGGCAAACGACCATCGCATTGCCATGATGGCAGCTATCGCCGCTATTCGCGCCACATCTCCGGTTCGCATTCTTGATGCAGGATGCGTAGCGAAATCTTATCCTGATTTCTTCAAAGATTACGCCGTACTCGGCGGTAATGTCACTCTTTCTTAGAGAGGACAAGCTTATGGGTTCAAGTATTGGTACAACACTCAAAGTAACCGTTTTTGGTCAATCACATTCGGCTGCTATTGGCTGCGTCATTGAGGGTATTCCTGCGGGCTTCGAACTCGACGAGGAACAGCTTTCGCGCTTTTTAGCACGAAGAGCTCCTGGACAAGGTCCTTGGTCGACAACACGGAAAGAGCCCGATCGTCCACGTATTGTTTCTGGCCTTAATCAAGCGGGAAAAACATGCGGCGCACCCCTTGCCGCTCTGATAGAAAACACCAATACGCGAAGCCAAGACTATGCCAATCTTGCCCGTATTCCCCGCCCTGGTCACGCCGATTGGCCCGCACAAATTAAATGGGAAGGCAACCAAGATGTTGCCGGAGGTGGCCACTTTTCAGGAAGGTTGACAGCACCTTTGTGCATAGCCGGCGGTATTGCGCTGCAAATTTTGGCTACTAAGGGCATTCATATTGCTGCACATATCTTACAGATCGAACATGTGAAGGACGTACCTTTTGCAGCCGTTGAAAAAGAAGACCTCGCATCCAAGACTCTCCAACTTCAAATCGATGAGCTTGCGAATAACAAAGCCTTCCCCACCATTGATGATGCGGCTGGTATCGCCATGCGAGATGCCATTGAAACTGCCAGAACAGAACGTGATTCTGTAGGCGGCATCATTGAGTGTGTAGCCACTGGTGTACCTGCAGGTATTGGTGGACCCATGTTTGATGGTATTGAATCCGTTATTGCACGGCTCGTATTCGGCGTACCCGCCGTAAAGGGTCTTGAATTTGGTTGTGGCTTCGCTGCGGCTGGCATGCGTGGCTCCCAACACAACGACCCCTACCGCATGAAGGATGGAAAGATTTGTCCTCAATCCAATCACGCTGGTGGAAATCTGGGAGGCATTACCACCGCTGCACCCATCCTCTTCCGCATGGCAGTAAAGCCGACTTCTTCCATTGGAAAAGAACAGTGTTCTGTAGATATGATCGATAAGGTCGACACTAAGCTTGTTGTTAAAGGTCGTCATGATCCCTGTGTTGTCCCCCGCGCTGTCCCTGTTGCTGAATCGGTTATGGCACTTGCTGTTCTTGATGCTTGGTTATCGTGGCCCCCTGATGGAACGCTTTCACGCTTGCAGTAATTCGTGTACTTCCTTACATGAGAGGAAATAGGTTTGAAGGATATTCGTACGCTTAGAAAAGATATCGACTCCATCGACACCCAGATTCTGGACCTGTTTGCTCAACGCATGGACTGTGTTTCACAGGTTGCCGAATACAAACGTGAACACGGTCTACCTGTCCTCGACAGAACTCGTGAACGAGCAAAACTTGCCGATGTCGCCTCGCGTGCACCAGAAAATCTTGGAAATTCTGCCCAGGTGCTTTTCTCGGTACTCATGGATCTTGCCAAAGCTGACGAAGGTAACCGTATGGGTTCTTCTTCAAAGCTCGTAGAACGTATTAAGCGAGCCCGAAGATCAACTCCCGAGCTCTTTCCTCAAACTGCTCGTGTTGCCTGTCAAGGTGTTGAAGGTGCCTATTCTCAAGTGGCTGCCGATCGCCTCTTCAAGCATCCTGATATTAGCTATGTACGTACGTTTGCCGACGTATTTGAAGCTGTAGAAAACGGGCGCTGCCAGTATGGTGTTGTACCAGTCGAAAACTCTACGGCAGGTTCAGTTAACCAGGTATATGACCTGCTTGCCCGCTATAAATGCCATATTGTGCGAACATTTCGCCTCAAGGTTGACCACTGTTTGTTGGCAAAACCAGGTGCTGAGCTGAGCACGATTCGTGATATTTACAGTCACGAACAGGCCATCAATCAGTGTTCAGATTTTCTGGCAAGCCTCGGCGATTCTGTTCGAGTCCATATTTGTGAGAACACTGCTATGGCTGCACAGATGGTGGCAGAGAGCGATCGTACAGATGTTGCAGCGCTTTCAAGCAGATTTTGCTGTGAGCTTTATGGTCTTAAACAGCTTGCAAGTGGTGTTCAGGACATGGGCAACAATTACACGCGCTTTGCCTGCATATCTAAAGAGCTTCAGATTTTCCCAGGCGCTGAGCGTACCTCTTTAATGATGACAGTTGGTCACAAGCCTGGGTCTCTTTATCGTGTGCTGGGTCGTTTCTTTGCTCTCGATATCAATCTGGTTAAACTTGAGAGCCGCCCCATACCAGAACGAGACTTCGACTTTATGTTCTACTTTGATCTTGAGTGCCCTGTTGCAGCACCAGAGTTTTCTGCGCTTATCAGCTCACTCGATGATGTTTGTGAAGAGTATCGCTATCTCGGCAGTTATTCGGAGAACGTATAATGGCAGACAAAAGCTCCCTTTACGGGTTAATTGGACGAAAACTTGGCCATAGCTGGTCTCGGGAAATCCACGAGCGCCTTGGTAGCTCCCCGTATGAACTTTGGGAGCTTGAGCCCGAAGAAGTCGCGTCTTTTATACACAAAGGTACGTGGAAGGGAATCAACGTAACTATTCCCTACAAGAAAAATGCAGCTGAACTTGCTGATGAACAATCAGCACGTGTGATGCAGCTTGGAGTTGCCAATACACTCATTCGTCAATCAGATGGCTCTATCTTTGCTGAAAATACTGACGTAACAGGATTTGGCTGGATGCTCGAGCACTTCTTCAAAACTCGATTTGATTTGAGTGCCCGAGATGCCCTTGATTCAAAAGAAGTCCTGGTTCTTGGTACTGGAGGGGCAGCTCAAGCGGTAAGTTGTGCACTCAGTGGCGTTGGAGCTCGGGTTTATTTTATTTCACGGCATGGAGAAGATACCTATGCAACCCTCTTAGAGCGCCATTCCCATGCATCGCTTATTGTTAACACAACACCTGTCGGCATGTATCCAAACTGTCCCAACTCCCCCCTTACTGCAACCGTTCTTTCAGAAATGAATGATCTTTTGGGTGTGCTGGATGTGGTATATAACCCCATTCGTACTGGCTTAATACTCCAAGCTGAACGTCTGAACATTCCCGCCGAAAGTGGACTCTGCATGCTTGTTGCTCAGGCAGTACATGCAAGCGAGCTTTTTCAAGGACGCCAGCTTGATGAAAGCATGATAGAAACCATCGTGCATGATCTTAAAACGCAAACACAGAACATTTCCCTTATTGGTATGCCAGGTTCTGGTAAAACCACTGCAGGTAGACGACTTGCCCGTCTCTTAGGACGACCATTTGTAGACCTTGATGATGCCTGTGCTGTTGCAGCAGGAATGCCTGTAGCAGACTATATTACCGCCCATGGTGAACAGGTATTTCGCAAGCTAGAAACAGAGATTCTTGCAGATTATGGCAAGCGTTCCGGTTTGGTGATTGCTTGCGGTGGCGGCGTTGTTACGCAGCCCCACAACTATGAGCTTCTACGCCAGAATTCTTTTGTTGTCATGCTTGATCGTCCTCTTGAGGAGCTCTCTCTTCAAGGACGTCCTGTTTCCCAAGCAAAAGGCATTGAACAGCTCGCTCATGAACGGATGGATCTCTATCGTTCATGGTCTGACACTATTCTTACGTGTACAGGATCTCCCGATGGCGATGCAAATGCTCTCATGACGCTTATCTCTTCATAAGAAAAGACAAATAATCCAGAAAATATTCGTTTAATCTGCCGACCAGAAGAAATACTCTTACGTTCAGAGGTTTTAGTGAGTTCTGCCTTCATTTCATATGGCAAAGCTAATAAACTCATTACTTTAATTGGGATTATCTCTTATTTGCTCACCCTGTAAAGGATGTTTGGATGAAGGAAGGCGGAATCATGCCTGAGGCCACTATCGCCCGAAATGTCATTGAAGCCGTAGGAGGAGCACATAATGTGCTAGCGAGTACGGTTTGCATGACACGCCTTCGAATGACGTTGCGTAATACTTCTGCAGTTGCAGTCGATAGTCTCACTCAAATTCCTGGCGTTCTCGGTGTTATCGGCCGAGGGGATCGTGGCATTGAAGTGGTGTTTGGCCCTGCAGTTGTTGATGGGGTGTACCAACAGTTTTGTAAACTTGTCGGAAATCGCTCTGAAGAGGTATCGCCTTCGTCCTCTGCAAGCGAAGCTGTAAAGAGCGCTATGCATATCGTCATAAGCCCTGGAAAACAACAAGGCTATGCAACTCAGACAGAGCCCCGCAACAACAAATCTGATACGTTCTCTGCCCAACCCGATTCGACTAATGCAACAACGAAAGACCTTCCGGGTGAAGATCTCACCCTTGATGAGCTTTATCAACTTCTTGAATCGGACAATCGTGTTGATCCGAACTCAACACCAGATACGAAGGATGCCACCGTAGTTGCTGCCGATGCTACTGGTCGTCATATTTTGGTGCTCAATGGCCCTAACATTAATATGTTGGGCATCCGAGAACCCAATGTCTATGGCACAGAGACCTATAGCGACCTTGTTCAGCTCTGTGAGCGTGCTGCTGCAGAAGCAGGATTTTTGTCCTGCAGTTGTTATCAATCAAACCATGAGGGCGATCTTGTTGACCAAATTCAACAAGCACTTGGCACCTTTGATGCCATTGTTATCAATCCTGCCGCTTATACACATACCTCAGTTGCACTTCTCGACGCTTTAAAAGCAGTAAAAATACCAACCGTGGAAGTACATATTTCTAAAGTTGAAGAACGTGAAGATTTCCGACAGCGCTCATATGTCCGTGCTGCTTGTATCGAAACCATCACAGGTCTTGGCCTGAAGGGATATGTAAAGGCAATCACAGATCTAGCCACCTATTTAGATAAGCATCCAACCTATTAGATTGAATCTCCCAGATATATCGTATGGACTAATGGCAGCTTATTGTATTTAGTCCATACGATGTGTGGCATAAACTTCCTCATCCATCCAAAGAGTGACCTCTCCTGAAGAAAGTGTTGTGGGCACATCTATAAGCCGCTGATTCGAAGAGCCTCTAAATCTTAGAGTTATATCGTAGAGATCTTGGACAAAAGGGCCGTCCACTAAGACATCGAGCACTTCGAGGATGCGATCTGTTGTCTCACCAAGATGCCATGCTCCACCGCGTGTAAGCTGTTCCCATGTGTGACCAGAAAAGAGCCAGATGCTCTTTTTTGCACCAAATTTTTCTCGAACTGATTCAAGAAATTCTACTAGCCCCTCCTGATTTTCCGGCTCCATGGGCTCTCCCCCAAGAATGGTAAGCCCTGTAATATATTCAGGCTCAAGAGAAGTTATTATCTGCGACGCTACCTCATCATCAAAGGGTTGTCCCGCATTGAAATCCCAAGCCTCAGCGTTAAAGCAACCAGGACAACCGAGTCGACACCCAGACACAAAAAGCGTTGTGCGAACTCCAGGGCCGTTAGCAATATCACAGTATTTAATATTTGCGTAGTTCACAAATGACTCCTTATACAGAGATGGCGGACCTTATAACAAGATCCGCCATCTATTATGTCCTATGCAATCCAACAAATAGGACTAGAGATGCATAACGCGATCGCGTATTTCTTCGGTACGGCCCTGATTCCAGAATTGCGTACCAATGTAACCACAGGTGCGGCGAGCAACATTAAGCTTTGACTGATCGCGATTGCCACAATGCGGGCACTCCCAGACAAGCTTGCCATCCTCTTCGACAATTCTAATCTCGCCATCGTAGCCACACTCTTGGCAATAATCGCTCTTCGTATTGAGCTCGGCATACATGATGTTGTCGTAGATATAGCGAAGCACACTCATAACCGCTTCGAGGTTATCCTGCATATCAGGAACCTCAACATATGAGATAGCGCCACCTGGTGAAAGCTGCTGGAACTCACTTTCAAACTTAAGCTTAGTAAAGGCGTCAATGGGCTCACGTACATTCACGTGATAGCTGTTAGTAATGTAACCATGATCAGTTACATCCTTGATAATGCCAAATCGACGCTGCAGGCACTTAGCAAATTTGTAGGTAGTTGACTCCAGCGGCGTACCATAGAGCGAATAGTCGATGTTCTCAGCCGTCTTCCACTCGGTGCACTTATCATTCATGCGCTGCATAACAGCGAGTGCAAAAGGAGTTGCTTCGGGATCGGTGTGAGAGTGACCAGTCATAAAACGGCAGCACTCATACAAACCCGCATAGCCAAGGCTAATGGTGGAGTAACCACCATACAGCAGCGGATCGATAGGAGCACCCTTAGGCAAGCGCGCTAAAGCACCATACTGCCAAAGGATAGGTGCTGCATCAGAAAGTGTGCCCTTCAGACGCTCATGACGGCAGCGCAGGGCTTTATGGCACAGCTCAAGACGCTCGTCAAAAATCTCCCAGAAACGGTCCATGTCGCCGCCGGAAGACAGAGCAACATCAGGCAAGTTTATAGTAACAACTCCCTGGTTAAAGCGGCCATAGGACTTTGGCTTATTCGGCTCATAGTTGCCGGCATTGGCGATATTATCAAAGCCATTACCAGAACGGTCTGGCGTGAGGAAGCTACGGCAACCCATGCAGGTATAGCAATCGCCTTCACCGGGTTTTTCGCCCTTTGACAGCTTAAGTTCACGCATCTTCTTCTCAGAGATGTAATCCGGCACCATGCGCTTAGCAGTGCACTTTGCAGCCAACTGGGTGAGATAGTAATACGGAGAATCTGGATCGATATTATCGGGCTCGAGCACGTAGATCAGCTTCGGGAATGCAGGAGTGATCCAGACACCAGACTCATTCTTAACGCCCTCATAACGCTGGCGAAGTGTCTCTTCGATAATGAGTGCCAAATCGCGCTTCGTACGTTCATCGGTAGCTTCGCCCAAATACATAAAGACTGTTACAAATGGAGCCTGTCCATTTGTAGTCATAAGCGTGACAACCTGATACTGAATCGTTTGTACGCCACGACGAATTTCTTCACGAAGCCTTTTTTCAACGATCTCGTTGAGCTTATCCATTGCGGGCTCAATGCCAAGCTCATTCATCTCATTGATTACCTGGCGACGAATCTTCTTACGGCTAATCTCAACAAAGGGAGCAAGGTGCGTAAGGGAAATGGACTGACCGCCATACTGGTTAGAAGCAACCTGAGCGATAATCTGCGTAGCAATATTGCAGGCCGTTGAGAAGCTATGTGGCTTCTCGATAAGGGTACCTGAGATAACCGTGCCATTCTGAAGCATGTCATCAAGGTTTACCAAATCGCAGTTATGCATATGCTGAGCAAAATAGTCAGCATCATGGAAATGGATAATACCCTCGTTATGAGCCTGCACCACATCATCAGGCAGCAGCATACGCATGGTAAGATCCTTGGAAATCTCGCCTGCCATATAGTCGCGCTGTACTGAGTTAACGGTGGGGTTCTTATTGGAATTCTCTTGCTTAACATCCTCATTGTTGCACTCAATAAGCGAGAGGATCTTGTCATCAGTTGTGTTCTTCTGGCGCTTGAGGCTCTGAACGTAACGATAGATGATGTACTTGCGAGCAACCTCAAAACGACCCAGTGCCATGATTTCATCCTCAACCATGTCCTGAATCTCTTCTACCGTAACGGTATGTCCAGCTGCTTCACAACGATCCTGAACGTTCTCGGAGGCATATACGACCTGACGCTCTGTCAGACGCTCATCAAAAGGCACTTCTTTGTTGGCAGCACGAATAGCATTTGAAATCTTAGAGAGATCAAAGCTCACTTCGGAACCATTGCGTTTAATGATCTTCATAGGATTATTCCTCTACTCGTTAAAGACGTTCTACATCTCATAAGATCGGAGACGCATGACATATAGTAGCGCATTGCATGGACAAATATAGCAGAATGCCCCATCAGTTGTGTGTAATTTTGTAAACGGTACTATATCTTGTGCTTCTTTTATCCTGCACGAATAAAGAAAGCGCAGGTAGAAGAGATGCGAATTGTGGTTCAGAAGCCCGTTGAAACACAATAGGTTGTATATAAACAGAATACGTGGATTGTTTGAAGTTCCAGACAGTGACAAGAACCACACACTTATCAAAGCGCATACCCATCGGCTGCGTTACCATAAGACCTTGCGACTACATAACGCAAAAGCGTGAACATAAACACAGATACCAGGAGGAGTCATATGCCTAACGAGGGAAGCTACGAGGCGGCACAAAGGAAAAGTGATGAGGTTCATGCCGACCTCAGCAAGCACCCCGAGAATTACACCATGCTTACAGGCGACAGGCCAACAGGCCGCCTACATCTTGGCCATTACTTTGGCACGCTGGTAGACCGTGTGCGGTTGCAGAACATGGGAATTCACACCAACATTGTTATTGCCGATTACCAGGTCATAACTGATCGCGATACCACAGAGCACATCCGCGATAACGTTTACAACATGGTCGTAGATTATTTAGCCTGCGGCATTGATCCATCTAAAACCATGATCTTTACCCATTCGGCAATTCCTGAGCTTAACCAACTCATGCTGCCGTTTCTTTCGCTTGTTACCGAAGCAGAAATGGAGCGCAATCCAACTGTTAAGGCAGAGCAGCAAGCATCGGGCCATGCTCTAACAGGACTATTACTTACCTATCCAGTCCACCAGGCCTGTGACATTTTATTCTGCAAGGGCAATATCGTGCCAGTTGGTCGTGACCAACTCCCCCATATTGAAATAACTGACAAAATCGCCCGTCGCTTCAATGAACGCTATGCCCCTGTCTTCCCCGAGCCAGTAGGACTTCTCACCTCAACACCTCTGATGCCTGGTTTAGATGGCCGCAAAATGAGCAAATCTTATGGCAACGCCATTTCGCTCTCAATGACAGCAGAAGAAACTGCAAGGCTCATCAAAAAGTCGCGCAGCGATTCCGAGCGCACCATTACCTTTGACCCTGAGAACCGTCCTGAGATTTCTGGACTTCTTTCCACAGCGGCAATTTGCACTGGTCGCGATGCAACAGAAATCGCTGACGAAATTGGCGACGGTGGCGCAGGACAGCTCAAGCGCTACGTCACCGAAGTAGTTAACGATTACTTTGCCCCGATTCGAGCACGCCGAGAAGAAATTGCTCAGGATATGGATTATGTTGCCGACGTAATTCACGAGGGCAATCAGCAAGCACGCCAAATTGCTTCAGCTACCCTCGAACAGGTCCGTGAAGCAATGGGCATGACGTATTAAGTCACGTTCTGATTAGTCGAGTTCTGATAAGGCCTCACCCAGCAGTGTGAGGCCTTTTTCTAAGACCTCAGACCGTGCGCAATACCCCAAACGAGCGCCACAAGGGAGCTCAAAACGACTTCCGGGCACCAAAAGAACACCACGCTTGTGTAAAAGATCAAGACAGAAAGTTTCGTCATCAAGGTTATTAGGCAAATCAAAACGAACGTATGAGGTTGAAACTCCCTTTGGTACCGTCCAATGAACACGCGGTTGTTGGGCAGCCCACTGTTCTACAATCGCACGATTCTTTTGCATGATGGCGGAATTACGCGCAAGAACACGATCACGATGAGCAAGAACATAGGTTGCCAAGCAATCGTTAATGGCACCGCCGGAAATCATGGTGTAATCACGAAGGATACGAATTGCTTGAGAAATCTCATCATTAGCAATGACCCAGCCAATGCGTGCTGCAGGCAGAGAATATGTTTTTGATACCGAGTTGGTAACAATGCCACGATCGTAAACATCAATCACAGAAACAAAATCATCAGTATCTTCAAGTGGAAGATACACTTCATCGCTTAAAACATAGGCACCAACCGATGAAGCTATTTCTACAATCGCCTCAATTTCTTCAGCAGAAAGCACGGTGCCAATAGGATTGGAGGCATTATTTATGCAGATAAGACGCGTATTTGGACGAATAAGGCGTTCAAGTTCCTCTATGTCTGGGTGCCATCCAAGCTCTTCATGAATCTGCCAATACTCAACCTCAGCTCCAAGAGCCCGGGGTATCTCATAGAGCGGAGCATAGGTAGGCCACTCAGCAATAACATGATCGCCTGGACGGACTACTGCCATAAGTGCATTGAGATTCGCGCCGGTACATCCATTTGTTTGTAAAATCCGGTTTGGTGCAATATCAGTTGTATAAAGACTTGCCACTTGCTCTTTAAAAGCAGGTGACCCTTCGATCCATCCATAATTGAGCTTCTCAGCAGCAATAGCATCACGAAGTGTTGCTCCGCCTTCTCCGTCCAGCGCCTGAAGCTCTTCAAACGTAAGAGAAGCAATGGTGGATTGAGCAATATCAACGCGCGCACTGCGCTCCCATACATTAAGCCAATCTTCTACGCCTATAACGGGCATATCCATAACAACCTCCAGGTGTTGTATTCGTGTATGGGAGCGCTTAGATGTGCTTCTATTTACCGCAATGTAGCGTACATCACAGCCTTGATGGTGTGCATGCGATTTTCAGCTTCATCAAAGACTTTTGACTGACGAGACTCAAATACTTCGTCTTCAACTTCCATCTCTGTTACGCCAAACTTCTTGGCAATATCAGCACCAATGGTGGTATTGGTATCGTGGAACGCAGGAAGACAATGAAGGAAAATAGCAGACGGGTCAGCAAGAGCCATAAGCTCCTTCGTTACACGATAAGGCGTAAGCTGAGCGATACGCTCAGTCCAAACCTCATCCGGCTCACCCATGGAGACCCAAACATCGGTATAGATAACATGTGCGCCAGCACAAGCAGTCTGAGGATCCTGAGAGAGCGTAATGGTGCAGCCATTCTCAGCAGCAATGGGTGTGCAAGCCTCAATAACATCATCGGCAGGCATGCACTCTTCAGGTCCGCAAGCAACAAAATTCATGCCAAGCTTGGCGCACACTACCATAAGAGAACGGGCAACATTGTTCTTGGCATCGCCCATAAAGACAACAGTCTTACCCTTAATGTCGTAATTAAAGTTCTCTTGAATCGTAAGAACATCGGCAAGCATCTGTGTAGGATGCCAGAGATCGGTCAGGCCATTCCAGACAGGCACACCGCTCTTTGCAGCAAGCTCATCAACATCTTCCTGAGCAAAGCCACGGAACTCAATACCGTCATACATGCGGCCCAGCACCCGGGCGGTATCCTCAATGGATTCTTTCTTGCCCATCTGTGAGCTGCCTGGATCGAGATAGGTTACACCCATGCCCAAATCCATAGCGCCTACCTCAAAGGCACAACGTGTACGGGTAGAGGTTTTTTGGAAGAGCAGAACGATATTCTTTCCTTCAAGATAACGATGGGGTGTACCAGTGCGCTTGAGATCCTTAAAGTTCTTAGACAGCTTGAGCAGATACTCAATCTCCTCAGTTGAAAAATCGAGAAGTTTAATAAAGCTTCTCCCGGAGAGGTTGACGCCCATCTATATACCTTCCTTTCAATTATTGAAGCTCAGCTGCAAAATCTGAGCACTTAACAACAATCAAACTTATTGAATAACCTCGTCACGCTCAAATGGCATGCTCATGCATCTTGGACCTCCACGGCCACGAGAAAGCTCAGATGAAGGCACCACAAGAAGATCGAGACCAGCCTTGTACAAAGCTTCATTTGTCACATTATTTCGCTGATAAACACAAATTCGACCAGGAGCAACTGCGAGGGTGTTAGATCCGTCATTCCACTGCT
>URWR01000004.1 GCA_900551595.1 uncultured Coriobacteriaceae bacterium | reverse complement strand
TACATAATGGTCTGAACGCCCATGGTGTAAGCCTGTCGTGGCACATCCTCAATACGGTCAAACAAACGGCTATTAGCCTGAATGGTTGACTCAGTTAAATTGACGCAATGCGTGCCTTTGGAAAAATGGTCGTCCGGCTCATTAAAACCAATGTGACCGTTATTGCCGATACCGAGAAGTTGCAGATCGGGGTAGCCCGCAGCAGCCACGATCTTATCGTATTCTGAGCATGCTTCCTCTGCATTGGGATTTGATCCGTCAGGAACATGGGTATTAGCAACATTAATGTTGATGTGATCAAAGAAGTTCTCACGCATGAAATGATGATAGCTCTGAGGATCGTCATGAGAGAGGCCGCGATATTCATCGAGGTTATAGGTGCTCACCTGTGAAAAGTCAATGTCGCCCTTCTTGAACCAGTCAATCAACTGATGGTAGGCACCAATAGGAGTGGTTCCTGTTGCAAGGCCAAGAACAGAGTTAGGCTTAAGAATCACCTGAGCCGAGATGATGTTAGCAGCCTTACGGCTCATATCGTTGTAATCCTTAGCATGGATAACCTTCACGGCATGTCCTTTCACCTAGGGAACTAATTAACCACGCGTCTCCACAATGCGCTTGGAAAGCTCTTGCAGCGCATGGAATCGGTGAGAGATAGCGTTTTTCTCCTCAGGGGTGAGCTCGGCCATGGTACGACCCGGCGTGTCATCGGGTAAGAACAAGGGATCATAGCCAAAACCATGAGTTCCCTTAGGCTCAAAGCCAATACGCCCCTCACAGTTACCTTCACCTGTTAGATAGCTGCCATCTGGCCATACCAGCACCACGCTGGAATGGAAACGAGCAGTGCGCTTCTCCTCAGGCACTTCTGCCATAAGGCGCATAAGCTTTTCATTATTGCGCGCGTCATCTCCATGAACACCCGCCCAACGAGCACTCATAATGCCCGGCTCACCATCCAAAGCATCAACCACAAGACCAGAGTCGTCAGCAACCGCCGCAAGACCCGTCTCTTCGAGGGCGGCACGTGCCTTAATCAGCGCATTTGCCACAAAAGTGTCGCCATCTTCCACAGGATCAGGAAAATCTCCCAGCTCTCCCAAGGCAACAAATCTCACATCCGAAAGAACCGGAGCAAGAATAGCCTCAATTTCTGTGACCTTATGAGCATTGCCAGTAGCTACAACCACAGTTTTCTGCGGGTCAAGTTCCGCCTTATCGATATGTGCCATAGTCTCACTCCGTCCCATTAAGCCCGAAAGCCCGTAACTTCGTTCTGTAAAGCGACAAGGCGCGCGATTGCATCCTGCCCCATATCGAGAAGCGCATTGAGACGCTCTCTATCAAAAGGCGTACGCTCTCCCGTACCTTGAATTTCAACGATGCGTCCATCATCAGTGCCCACAAGATTCATGTCTACTTCAGCCTGCGAATCTTCTGGATAATCGAGGTCAAGCAAGAGTCGACCGTCCACCATGCCCATAGAAATAGCTGCTACCTGGCCTGTTAAAGGCAGACGAGCAATACGGCCAGCTTGCATGCAGGCAAGGAGCGCGTCATGCAGTGCAACCCAAGCACCGGTAATTGAGGCAGTACGTGTGCCACCATCTGCTTGTATGACATCGCAATCAACCGTAACTGTAATCTCACCAAGTGTCCGGAGGTTTACTACGGTTCGCAAGCTTCGACCAATAAGACGCTCAATCTCCATTGAGCGACCTTTCCTCGCAGGCGTTTCGCGCTTTGTCCTCCGTGAGGTAGAAGCGGGCAGCATAGCATATTCCGCCGTCACCCATCCCGCATGAGCACCTTTGCGCCACCGAGGAACATCTTCTTCGATCGTTGCGGCGCACAATACACGGGTATCACCAAATTCAGCCAGGCAGGAACCCAACGCATTTTTCATGACGTTGCGTGTAAGCGTAACCGGCCGCATTTCATTTTCTGCACGCCCATCTCGACGCTCTCGCGCACAGCTATCAGCCATGCGAGCCTCCTTTCTTTGGTGCACAGTTAAGCGAGATCAGTTATTTTAGGCGCCAGCTCACTCAGCGTGGCAAGGTCTATATGCTCAATAGAATCAAGCGCATGTCCAAAAATAAAACGCCCCGCAACAGCAAACGCCGTAATATCATCCGAGGTTGTAGCAAATCGATACATCGGCTCGCCAGCAGCACCTCTGCTGCTCTCGTCTGATGCTGCAAGTTCGTCCCTGCGCTCAAGAATTTGTCGCACTTCAGAGGCAGTCTCTTCTGCAGAACTTACTACCCGCACACCATCCCCAAGGGCCGCGCGAATCTCTGGGGCTAACAAGGGGAAATGGGTGCAGCCTAAAACAACCGTATCTATCTTGTGATTGCGCAGACTTGCAACATCTTCTGCAACAACTTCGCGTATAGCCTCGGTATCAAAGATTTCTTTATTGCGCATCCAGTCTTCATGCAAATGGTTTCCTGAAGCAAGCTCATGTTCAACTATTTGCACAAAACGCGGGGTAGCCTGCTGCACAACTGTAACGCCAGCATCCATAGCATGAATAGCACGTTCATATGAGCCCGATGCAACCGTGCCTTCTGTGGCCAATACACCCACACGCCTTGAACGTGTAGCCTGTACAGCCGCTCGGGCACCAGGGGCAATAACGCCTATAACAGGCATTGGAAGTGTTTTTTGCAACATGGGAAGAGCCGCAGCCGTTGCCGTGTTACACGCAATTACGAGCAGCTTCACATCGCGCGCTGCAAGCCAGGTGCCCACCTCAAAGGCAAACTGACACACTTCTTCTTGTTTACGAGGACCATAGGGACAACGCTTTGTGTCTCCTACATAAAAGATGGGTTCTAAGGGCAATTCTGCAGAAATAGCACGCGCCACCGTAAGGCCACCAAGGCCCGAATCAAACACGCCGATGGGCTTGCTGCTTGACATGACGTTCCCTCCTCGCAGCCCACCGCGATGTTTCGCGGCAAAAAAGCCCGACCGGCAGAACCGGCCGGGCTTTGAAATTCCCTGGTGGGCGATGAGGGATTCGAACCCCCGACCTTGTGCGTGTAAAGCACCTGCGCTAGCCACTGCGCCAATCGCCCAATACGAATTGGTAGTCTAACACAGACTGCCACCAAACCTCAAACCCCATATTTTTATCATTTGTATAACCTTTGATTACCGGACCCGTCAAAACACTTTGAGGCATAAGTGCGGTTTGGTCGCCTATACTTAATCCTATGAATACCATTACTTTAGCCCAGCTCGTAAGCACGCTTGAAGAAGAGAATCTTCTTGTTAAAGCTCCTGCAAACGAAATGCTGGCCACCACCATAGCAGGCGCTGCCTGCGATTCTCGCGTTGTTCGCCCTGGCAACCTCTTTATTTGTAAGGGCGTTGCGTTTCGTTCCAGCTTTTTAGTTGCCGCTCAAAAGGCAGGAGCAGTCGCTTATCTCTGTGATGAAGCTCATGCTCAAGAGTTGCACGACATTCTCCCCGACATGCCTGCGCTTGTCGTAAACGATGTTCGTCGAGCTATGGCGCTTGTTTCTGCAGACGCCTGGGGACACCCCGATCTTCACCTTGATGTTCTTGGCGTAACAGGCACAAAGGGTAAGTCGACTGTTGCATACATGGTGCGCTCGATTCTGGAAGGCAACGACCCCTATTCACGCGCAGCCATCATGGGCTCCATCGAAACGTATGACGGCATTGAGCGTGAAGAGAGCCATAACACCACGCCTGAAGCACCCGACCTTTGGCGTCACCTTGCCAATGCTGTAAAGTCCGGTCATAACCCTGTGGTTATGGAGGTTTCGAGCCACGGATTGAAATACGACCGCGTACTCGGCCTTCATCTGGCTATTGGCGGATGGCTCAATATTGGGCGTGATCATATTTCTCCAACAGAGCACCCCAACTTTGAGGATTATCTTGAAAGCAAGCTCAAGATTTTCTCGCTTTCTCGCATTGCTGTCATAAACCTTGGAACGGACTATTTAGGTCGCGTTCTTTCTGCTGCCCGTCAGTGTGAGAAGGTTGTTACCGTCAGTGCTCATGGTCCTATTTCTGCTGGCGTTGCCGCTGATTATTGGGCCTCTGATATAACTCCTTCTTTTGGAAGCATTTCTTTTGTCGCCCACACGCCTCGTTGGACGGAGCGTATCACCCTTGGTATGGCAGGCCTTTTCAATGTTGAAAATGCACTTATCGCCATTGCCTTCGCCGATCTTATTGGCGAATCTTTAGATGCCATCTGCGATGGCCTGGCGCTTGCACGTGTCCCAGGCAGAATGGAGATCTCCCCTGCATCCACGCGCCACGTCATTGGTCTGGTGGATTATGCGCACAATAAGCTTTCCTATCAGCGCTTCTTCGAGTCTGTAACCAAGGAATTTCCCAACAGAAAAATATCGGTTGTTCTGGGAGCGCCTGGAGGAAAAGCACAAGAACGTCGTCGTGAGCTTCCCGAAGAAGCCGCAAAGTGGGCCGACCTTCTCGTTTACACCGAAGAAGATCCAGGTAGAGAGCGTGTTGAGGATATCTGTGCCGAAATGGCAGCCAATACACCGAAAGGGCAGGATTATCGGGTCATTTGCGACCGTACTGAAGCCATTCGTTATGTAACGCAGTTGGCGCAGGAATCGCAGGATGATTGGCTTGTCTGCCTTCTGGCAAAAGGCGATGAAACCGATCAGCATGTAGGGGAAGAATTTGTCCCCATGGTACCTGATGGTGATGTTTTTGCCCGCGCCATGCGTGAATTTGCCCAAGAAACCGAAGAGACCGCGTAGCAAGGAGCCCCCATGGAGTACTGCTCGTTCCCCACCGGCAAGCCCCAAGGAGAAATGGCAGAGCGACTCGCCAAAATCTCTTACGTCATTACCGACCTCGATGGAACGATGCTTACAGGTGCAAAAGCCACCGTCGACTCATCAGGACGTCCCTCAACAGAGCTTATCGAAGTGCTTGTGGAACTCGAACGGGCTGGTATTGAAGTTGTTCCTTGCTCCGGGCGTAATCGCTCGATGATTTTTGAAGACGCCCGTATCTTGGGTCTTCATTCTTGGATCGCTGAAATGGGCGGCCTTATTTGCACAAAATCTGGCAGTCAGCCGGAGTGGACTTACTACACCGGCGATATGCCCTACAACCCGGATTCATGGAAAACGCCGCACGATCTTATCTGCGAGACCGGCGTTATTGACGAAATCCTCGAACACTGGCGTGGTCACATGGAGTGCTACCACGACAACTATATTGGCTTTGAATACCGTGAAGTTACCGTAGCCATGCGCGGAGATGCCGATCCTGCCGATGTACAAGTATTCCTTGATCACAGTGGCCTGCCACTTTATATGGCAGACAACGGCTATGTCAGGCGTATCAATGGCTCAACCACTCTTGAAAATGTGGATATGAAACACCCTCAGGGTATACATACGTATCACATTATGCCGAAGGGACTCACTAAAGGAACGGGCATTCGCCGCTATGCGGAACTGCGCAACATCAGCCCCGATGAAATGATTGCTTGCGGTGACTCTCCCGCCGACTGCGAAATGGCAGACTATGTTGGCAGCTTCCTTTTCATGAGAAACGGCCTCGATCATCCTCTTGCTGAAAAAGAGCTTGCCATACACAACAATATTTGGGTTTCAAATCTTCCATCAACTGATGGATGGTGCGACGCAATGCGCACCTTGCTCGCCGCTCACGAATAGCAAACGGCGAGCAAGAACCTTTTTAAGCGAGACGATCTACGCCATCGCGTGAGACGCGAGCAAAGAAGTGCGGAATGGGCGCTGGCTCTTCTTCACGGAGCTCATAGGCTTCGCGAAGAATACGCTCACCCTCATCAAGGCGAGCTTCATCCGCCGCATAAAGCGTGGCCATAAGATCGCCCTTTTTCAGGTATGCGCCAGTTTTTGCTGCAAGCATAATCCCTGCAGCAGGGTCGATAGCATCTTCTTTCGTTGCTCTGCCAGCACCGAGTGCTACAGAAGCAATGCCAGTCCGCTCGGTATCCATAGTAAATACCCAGCCCGATTCGGTTGCGCGCACCTCTCGGGAGACCTTTGGCTGAGCAAACAATGAGTAATCATCGAGCGCACGAGAGTCGCCACCCTGAGCTTCAACCATCTCATGCAGCTTGACAAACGCTTCACCATTGTCAATTTGGTCACGCGCCAAGTCGCGACATTCTTCGAGCGAGGCTTTTCCCGCAAGGAAGAGCATGTTAGCGGCAAGCTCTATGCACGTCTCTGTGAGATCTTCAGGTGCTACGCCCTTGAGTGTGTCACACGCCTCTATGACTTCAAGCGCATTGCCGATAGCATTTCCAAGCGGACGGCCCATGTCAGTGATAAGTGCAACGGTTGTACGTCCAACCTCTTCGCCGATTTCAACCATGGCCTGCGCCAAGCGAATGGCATCTTCTGGCGTCTTCATAAACGCACCGCTGCCACACTTCACATCAAGCAGAATCTTATCTGCCCCGGCGGCAATCTTTTTACTCATGATGCTCGAGGCAATTAAGGGAATGGAATCGACTGTTGCCGTAACGTCACGCAAGGCATAGAGCTTCTTATCAGCAGGCACAAGATTGCCTGTTTGACCAACAACAGCACAGCCTACGGTGTTAACAATCTCAAAGAAGCGATTGAGATCAATATCGATCGAAAGACCAGGGATAGACTCGAGTTTATCGAGCGTACCGCCCGTGTGGCCTAAACCACGTCCACTCATTTTGGCAACCGGCACACCAAGAGAAGCAACGATGGGCGCCAAGACAAGGGTTGTTTTGTCTCCTACACCACCGGTTGAATGCTTATCTACCTTAATGCCTTTAATACCGGAGAGGTCCATCATGTCTCCGGAATGTGCCATATCCATCGTAAGACGTGCTGTCTCACGTGCATTCATGCCCTTATAAAAGATGGCCATACAAAGCGCAGCAGCTTGATAGTCAGTCACATCGCCTGAAACATAGCCGTTAACGAAGAAATCAATCTCTTCGTTGGTGAGCTCACCGCCATCGCGCTTTTTCTCGATAACGTCGTACATTCTCATAGGTATACGCCTTCATTCTTTTGCTCTTCTAAGCTTTTAAAGAAAACCCGACACAACCGCTTCGGCCGTGCCGGGTTCGGTCAAACGTACGTCTAACGTTGTTTAATGGGCAGCTTGTGCCGGAGCAGGCTTGTCCAGATCCTCAGGCCCAAATCCCATTGGCAACAGATCTCGAAGCAGATAAGGCTTCATCTCATCTTCGCTGCGAGCCAAGATAATGCGAAACGAATCTGGATCACAAAACTCGCGCATAACCTGACGACACACGCCACAAGGGGCGCACCATTCAGAAATGGGCTTGCCTTCGGGACCACCCACTACTGCAATAGCACGAAAATCCCTCACGCCATCAAATACTGCTTTGAAGAAGGCTGTTCGCTCGGCACAATTGCTCGGCGTATAGGCAGCATTTTCAATATTGCAGCCCTGATAAACCGTGCCATCGCCTGTAAGCAGAGCAGCTCCAACAGCAAAGTGCGAATACGGAACATAGGCATGCTCTCGAGCCGCTATTGCAAGCTGTACCAGTTCCTTATCGTCCATACGTCGTCACCCGTTCCTACCTACTGCCTTTTATGTACGGCACACCATCGGCCTTAGGTGCAACAGAACCACCAACAAAGAAGACGAGAACTGCGATGGTCATGACGTACGGCAGCATTGCCAGAATCTGCGATGGAATGGGGAATACGCCACCGCCAAGCATAATGACAAGCGCTTGTGTGAAACCAAACAGCATGCATGCGCCATAGGTTCCATGCGGTGTCCACTTACCAAAGATTACTGCAGCAAGTGCAATGAAGCCCTGACCAGCAATGGCGGTTTGCGTGAACTGGGAAATAATTGCCAGCGTCATGGAAGCACCACCGAAGCCTGCAAGCACACCTGAAATAACAACGCAGATAAAGCGGGTTGCTGACACATTAATACCCAAGGTATCTGCCGCTGCTGGATGCTCACCCACGGAACGAATGCGCAGGCCCCATTTTGTCTTATACAGCACGAACCACAAAACTACGCAGCAGATAAGACCAAGCAGCACTGTTACGTCAATATCAAGATTTCCCAATGGTCCTGGAAGAGAGCCGGAGCTGATAAGTTTCGGAAGCTTGGGAACAATCGGAGACATGGCCGCACCATCAAAAAGCATACGACATCCGAACAGAGCGAAGCCAGGAGCAAACAGGTTGATAGCCACACCGGAAACAGTCTGATCACCGACAAGGAGAACAGAAGCAATTGCATGAAGCGTAGCCACTAATCCTCCTGCAACACCAGCGGTAAGCAGGCCTACCCAAGGGTTGCCAGAAAGGAAGCTCCCTGCGACACCAGCAAAGGCGCCGATGGTCATCATGCCTTCAATACCAATGTTGGTAACACCCGAGCGTTCTGAAATAACGCCAGCCATTCCGCCAAATACGAACGGCGTTGAATACATGAGTGTGATGCTGATAAGCATTACAAGACTACCGATCATTGTCTGCCTCCTTTCTGCTTACATCATCCTGAGCGTCTGTAGCATCTTCTTCTCCAGGAGGACTTACTCGCGACGCCTTCGCAGCAGCATCCGCGTCTGCGTTTGTCTTGTCAGCGGAGGTGTCTGCAGATCCTGATTGAGATGAAGTTGCGTCTTCTTCATCTACGGCTACAGCATCTGTTGCTTCTGCCATCTGGGCTTCGCCAATAGTGAGTGTGCGCCTATGTTCAATGCGATCGGCAATAGCTGGAACGATTCCACCCAACGCCATGAAGAACACGATGGTGCCGATCATAATGTCAATGACCTCAGAAGGAGCGCCCAAGGTCTGCTGGACAGTTTGTCCGCCAGAGATGAGGCCAGCAAACAAAAGTGATGCAGGAATACACCCAATAGGAGAGCAGCCCGCAATAAAAGCAACTGAAAGGCCGTTAAAACCATTGTTCTCAAAGGCCGCAAGTGTCGAAATGGCATGAGGCTGCGTACCAGTAATTGAAAGGGCACCAGCAAGACCGCACAGGCCACCAGAGATAGCCATGCAGAGCACAATGTTTTTGCTCACACTAATGCCGGCAAACTGAGCTGCATCACGGTTGAGGCCGACGGCACGAATCTCATAACCAACTTTTGTACGCGTAAGCAACCAAGCAACAACAAAAGCAGCAATCACGGCAATGACAATGCCAAAGTTGACATCTGTTCTTACCAGGAAGTCACGCAACCAAGGAATCTGAGAAAGCGTGCTCAGGCCCTCATCGGAAAGCTTCCATTGCGGCAACACCATGGTATAGCTCGACTCATTTACCATGATTGAGCCCGTGGAGTTCGCGCGATGGAACGTATCGGTTGAAACGATAAAGTTGCAAAAATACAAAGCAATCCAGTTGCACATGATGCTGGTAATTACTTCGTGGATGCCAAAGCGCGCTTTAAGCCAACCAACAAAAGAGCCAAGCAAGACGCCGCCAAGAGCGCCTGCCAAGATTACAAGAGGAATCTGCAAAGGAGCAGGAAAGTTGAGTTGGGAGCCCACCATCATGGCAAATACGGTGCCCACAATGTACTGACCCTCAGCACCAATGTTGAAAAGACCCGCTTTATAGGCAAATGAAATACCAATGCCACACAGCAAAAGAGGGGTTGCCTTAATAATGACATTGGAAATGTAATTCGGACGACCGAGTGCGCCTTGGAAAAGCGCCGCGAAAGCCTCAATGGGGTTAAAGCCCGCCACGCCCAACACAATGGCTGCAACAAAGAAGCCGATGATAATAGCGACGATGGCAGAGGTAATAGGCTTCTTGAGAATCTTAGTAAAGACCGTCATTTGCTACCACCTCCAGCCATAAGGAGACCGATTTGCTGCTCATCAACCTCGCCTTGTTTAAACGAGCCTGCAATAGCTCCGTCATAGATAACTTCAATTCTGTCCGACACGCTCATGACCTCGTCAAGCTCAAGTGAAATGAGCAGAATTGCTGCACCGCGGTCACGCTCGCGCACAAGCGCCTTATGTACGAATTCGATAGCGCCAACGTCCAGGCCGCGTGTTGGTTGGATAGCCACCAGAAGATCCGGCTCACGAGAAACTTCACGAGCAATAATGGCCTTCTGCTGGTTACCGCCGGAGAGTCCACCCGCTTCATGATCTTCGCAATCATCGGGACGGATGTCGTATTCCTTAATAAGCTCACGCGTAAATGCACGCATGGCGTCGTAATCGAGCTTAATGCCTTTACCAAAACGCTCTTCATCGTGCGTATCGAGCACCATGTTCTCAGCCACGGTAAAGGGTAAGACCATACCCCAACGCTGACGGTCAGCAGGAATGGTAGCTACTGAGTGATTCAGAACATTTTTAATTGAAGTGTTCTGAATCTCAGTGCCGTTGATAGAAATTGTGCCTGACTCTACCTTAGTAAGGCCATCAAGCGCATTTGCAAGTTCATCCTGACCATTACCGTCAATACCGGCAATGCCTACAATTTCGCCTGCATGAACTTGCAGAGAAAGACCGCGGACCTTCTCAATGCCTCGGTCATCTTTTACATGCAGATCATCAATTGAAAGTACGAGCTTGCCCGGATGAGCTGGTGCTTTTTCAACAACAAACTCAACATGACGACCAACCATCTTGGAGGCAAGCTCCTCTTCGTTGGTCTCAGAGACATTTACCGTACCCATATATACGCCACGGCGAATAATGGTGCACACGTCAGCCGATGACATAATCTCCTTGAGCTTGTGCGTAATGATAATGATCGTCTTACCCTTACGTACAAGGTCATGCATGATCTCGATAAGCTTCTCGATCTCCTGCGGTGTAAGCACTGCCGTAGGCTCATCGAGAATAAGTGTTTCAGCTCCGCGGTAGAGAACCTTGAGAATTTCTACACGCTGCTGCATGCCTACTGAAATATCTTCAATCTTGGCATCGGGATCAACTTCGAGACCATATTCCTCGACGATTTTGGTCACTTCTTCGCGTGCACGTTTGGGATCCAAGATTCCCGCTGCACCACAAACCTCATCGCCAAGAACAATGTTCTCAGTTACGGTGAAATTCTCAACAAGCATAAAGTGCTGGTGGACCATACCGATGCCATGTTTAATCGCCTCGGTTGGATTTGAGATATTCACCTTCTCACCATTGAGGTAGATTTCGCCCTCATCGGCCTGATAAAGGCCATAAAGGACGTTCATGAGCGTACTTTTACCCGCTCCGTTCTCCCCCAAGATGGCATGGATTGTTTGCTTCTTTACATCGAGCTGGACCTTATCAAGAGCTTTGAAAGATCCAAATGTCTTGGTAATCCCGTGCATCTGAACTGCATATTCAGAGCTTACTTCCATGTGCCACCTCCCTCTCACTAGTCTTTAGCAATCGGGGGACCCCTATATAAGGTGTCCCCCGACGCCCGAGCTCAATGCCCAACTTTAAATTGTTAACCGCAGCGAGCGTGACGGGACCGTCGCAGCGGCACTACAGCCGTAAAGCTTACAGGGAGGCTACGTACGTGTTGTACTCTTCCTCATTTGCCGGCGGAACGATGTCGCCATTCTTAATCTGCTCTTCGATCTCCATCGCGGCGTTGTAAATTTCATCACCATACAGAGCGTGATCCTCAGGAATGCCAACGCAGTCCTCAGTAAGGCCGAGTGTGACGTTAGGATCTGCAAGCTCGCCGTTAATAATCTGGTTAGAAACATCAACAACAGCTACGTTGACGCGCTTAAGTGCAGAGGTAATGACATTCTCGGGCGCGAGGTGATTCTGGTCCATATCAACGCCAATAGCATATTTACCAGCCTCGGCAGCAGCCTCAATAACGCCGGTGCCGGTGCCACCTGCTGCATGGAAGACAACGTCGCAGCCATTGGAGAACATGGACTGAGCGATAGCCTTGCCACGGGCAGAGTCGGAGAAGGACTCGGCATACTGGGCCTGAACCTGGACGTTCGTGCCGTTTACGGAGTTGGCATAGGCAACACCGGCCTTGTAGCCATACTCGAACTGGTCGATAACGTCAGAGGAAATGCCGCCAACATAACCAACATTGCCTGTCTTAGAGAACGAAGCACCGATATAACCAACGATAAACGAAGGCTCCTGAGCACGGAACTGAACGCCTACGATGTTCTCTGCATCAGAGGGGTTCGCGTTGTCGATAATGGCGAACTTAATATCAGGGTTGGTCTGAGCGCAAGTAGCGATAGCGTCTGCCATTGCAAATCCAACGCCCCAGATAAGAGCGCAGCCATCGTCTACGCAACGATCAAGGTTGGGGGCATAGTCTGCTTCCTGAGTGGACTCAAGATAGCCAACCTCCCAGCCGTTCTCCTCGCCAAGCTGCTGAAGGCCTGCCCAAGCAAGCTGGTTGAAGGACTGGTCGTTTACGCCGCCGGTATCGGTAACCATCTCAATTTTGACGCTATCACCAGAAGCGGAACCTGAGTCTCCGCCACTGCAACCCGCAAGACCAGCCATCGTTGCGGCAGGAGCAGCAACGCCAGCGCCCTTCACGAACCCGCGACGTGACACGTTCTTGAGATATCCCATAACGCACACTCCTTACTCTTTCCGGCATCCGCGTCGTGCGCGGCCCCCCTCCTTGAAGACAGGTCGTCCCGTCCTCTCCACACGAGCCAAAAGCTCGCACCATAAACAACTTCTATTATTATTCACTTATTGTTGCAAGCTCGAGAGCAACTTCCATCATCTGGGTGAACGATGTTTGACGCTCTCCAGCTGGTAGTGACTCACCCACAAGGGGAAGGTCAGAAATGGTAAGCAGGCAGAGCGCTTGCTTGTGAGCCTTCATAGCATTCAGATACAGTGCAGCAGACTCCATTTCCACGGCCAATACGCCCATGTTTGCCCATTTGCGTGAGACCTCAGGATCAGCATAAAACACATCTGATGATAGAATATTTCCGACCTTATAAGGCACGTTAATCTTTTCAGCAGCCTGCGTCGCACGACGCAATAAATCCCAGCTTGCGATAGGTGCAATAGTGCCTGGTAGCTCAAACTGAGCGGCATAGTTAGAATCGGTGCAAGCACCCATACCGATAACTACATCGCGCAGCTCTACATCTTCTGCCAGACCACCAGCCGTACCAATACGAATAATCGCATCCACATCGTAGAAGTTATAAAGCTCATACGAATAAATTGCGATTGAAGGAATGCCCATACCGGAGCCCATTACTGAAACGCGCTCACCATGATAGGTGCCGGTGTAGCCAAACATATTGCGCACCGTATTGAAGCACTCGGCATCCTCAAGGTAATTCTCAGCAATAAATTGAGCGCGCAGAGGATCGCCTGGCATAAGTACCGTTTTTGCAATCTGTCCCTCTGTGGCCGCATTGTGCGGAGTGGGTGTAGTTGCCATAAATTACTCCTCCACTATTTCACGTACATGAGACGTACCAACCCCAAGTGCTGGCGCACCAAGATAGTCCAAAATTGTTTCGGCTACATCAGCAAATGTTGGGCGGGTGCCCAAATTCACTCCCGGACGTACGTGCTGACCATATATGAGCCACGGCACATATTCACGAGAATGATCTGTTGAAGGCGTTACCGGGTCACAACCATGGTCGGCGGTAATCATGAGCAGGTCATTCTCTCGCAATCCAGCGCAAATCTCCGGAAGCTTTGAGTCAAAGTATGAAAGCGCCGTTGCATATCCATCAGGATCATTACGATGGCCATACACCATGTCAAAATCTACGAGATTGGTGAAGCACAGGCCATTAAAATCACGATCAAGCCGCTCAATAGTGTGATCAATGCCTTCGGCGTTTCCGGACGTAAACACAAAATCAGTAATACCGCGATGAGCAAAGATGTCGTAGATCTTGCCTACAGACAAAACGTCATAGCCCGCGTCCAAAAGAACATCGAGCATCGTTGTGCCCGTGGGTTCCAACGAGAAATCGTGTCGGCGAGAAGTACGCGTAAAATTACCAGGCTCACCCACAAATGGGCGGGCGATAACGCGCGCTACACCATGTTCACCCGTTAGAATGGAACGAGCAATCTTGCAGTATTCATAAAGCTGTTCAACTGGGACAATATCCTCATGAGCAGCAATCTGGAATACGCTATCTGCTGAGGTATATACAATCAGGTCGCCCGTTTTCATATGTTCTTCGCCATAGTCGCGAATCACATCAGTACCGGAATAAGGCTTATTGCAGAGCACGCCACGACCTGTCTCGCGCTCAAATGCCTCAATAACCTCTGCGGGGAAACCATCTGGATACGTTGGGAACTTGCGTGGCGAAATTACACCCGCCATCTCCCAATGGCCGACGGTTGTATCTTTACCCTTTGAAGCTTCCTGCAGACGTGCATATGCCCCCTTGGGGTCCTTGGCAGGAGTGAGATCCACATCATAGGGACTCTCAAGTGCGCCGTCGATATTGAGCAAGCCAAGCTCTGTCATATGAGGAATAACAAGCTTGCCGCTTGTGGCACAAGCGCAAAGTGTATTGCTTCCCTCGTCACCATAATCTGCAGCATCCGGTTCCGCGCCTATACCAAAGCTATCAAGGACGATGAGAAAAACTCGCTTGGGGTTCCCCATTCATCTCACCTCTTCTTTATTTCGCGGCCATCCGATCCTTCGAACTATCACTTGTCTATTCTAAAGAATTGTTTAGCTCTCTGGAGGGAATATTTCGGGCACTCTAAACGTCCAATCGGTTCATTACCACAAGAGAAAGTAATCCAGTTCTCCGAATGGCACTTCTTATTCCGTGAACGGACGCTTTATTTGAAACCTCCGAATTGCATTTTTCTCTTTTTTCTGAACACCTGTTGGCATAGCTTATTTCCTGGTATTTATTTCAGTTTTAAGAAATTTGAAATTGTGCTTTACAGACCTAATTCAATTTCGTAAAATCAGCGCAAGACATAGACAAACATTTACTTTTCTTAATAAATGTTTGCTACAAACAAATGACTACTTTTCGCAACGGAGGTAAAAATGGTCACGGAGCGCGAGCGCCAAATCCTCGAATGGATTCGCGAAAATCCTTCCATTACCCAAAAAGAGATTGCAGACCGCGCGCAAATCTCTCGCTCTTCCGTTGCTGTTCACATCTCTAACCTCATGCGTAAAGGTGCAATTCTTGGGCGCCAGTACGTGCTCTCAGAAAAGCCATATGCGGTTGTTATCGGTGGCGCCAATATGGACATTGCTGGAAAACCACAGCGAGCTTTGGTAGCACGCGACTCTAATCCTGGAACAGTACGCCTTTCCCCTGGCGGTGCAGGACGCAATATTGCTCACAACATGGCACTCCTTGGCTGTGATGTTCATTTCATCTCAGCCTTCGGAGATGACGGTCATGCACGCGAGCTGCAAGAGAGCTGCCGAGCAGTAGGAATCGATGTCACTGATTCCATTACCATTCCCGGAGAGGCCACGAGTACCTATTTGTTCATCATGGATGAGACTGGTGATATGGAACTCGCCATCTCCGATATGGGCATTTATGACAAACTTGTTCCTCAGCTACTTGAGCGAAAGCTCGATCTCATCGAACGTGCCGCCATTTGTGTTGTAGACACTAATATTCCTGCCGAAACACTACGTTGGCTTGCTGAGCACGTAACAACACCTTTGTACTGCGATCCGGTTTCCACCGCCAAGGCACCTAAACTACGCGGAGCTCTAGGGCGTTTTCACACGCTTAAGCCCAATAGACTCGAAGCTGAAGTGCTCTCTGGTATTGCCATTCATGACGAAGAGTCTCTCAGGCTTGCTGCAAACAAATTGCTCGATACCGGGCTTCAGCAAGTATTTATCTCCCTCGATACCCGCGGTCTTCTCTGCGCCGATCATGAGCAGCAAATACTGCTTCCCATCATGCCAAGCAACGTTGTCAATGCAACCGGTGCCGGGGATTCCATGATGGCAGCTATCGCATGGTCTGCCCTTGAAGGAGAAGGTCTGAGGGCACAGGGTCTTGCCGGACTTGCCACCTCTTCTCTTGCTGTGGAATCTGCCGCTACGATCAATACTGAGATAACCGCAGATAAGGTGCGTGAGCGCATTGCCCATGCGCATCAGGATTAATGTTGTCAGCAACAGTCTTTATTAGTAAAGACTGCAGCATAGTATGTGAGTAAACATGGCCGAGTAACGGCCTGACGGAAGGAGTACCAATGCAGAATCTCAACAAGTTCCTCGACATCTCTCCCGAGGTTCAGCAGGCACTTGACGAAGGTAAGCCAGTCGTCGCACTTGAATCCACCATTATTTCTCACGGCATGCCCTATCCGCAGAATAAGGAGACCGCTCTTAAGGTTGAGCAGATTATCCGTGATAATGGCGCAATTCCTGCCACCATTGCTGTTATTGGCGGACGTTTGCGTGTAGGCCTCTCACCAGAAGAGATCGACTATCTCGGCAAGAAGGGCCATGACGTAACCAAGGCCTCTCGTCGCGACCTGGCAGTTTTGTGCTCCCGTGGCATGGACGGAGCCACCACTGTTACCACAACGATGATCATTGCTCATATGGCAGGCATTGAGGTCTTCGCTACCGGTGGCATTGGCGGCGTTCATCGTGGCGCCGAAACCACCATGGACATCTCTGCTGACCTCGAAGAGCTTGCCAATACTCCTGTAATGGTCATTTGCGCTGGCGCAAAATCCATTCTCGATCTTGGTCTCACCCTTGAATTCCTCGAGACGCGCGGCGTACCTGTTCTTGGTTATCAGACCGAAGAGCTCCCTGCCTTCTATACCCGTCACTCGGGCTTCTCGGTAGACTATCGCGTCGACACCCCCGAAGAGCTTGCTCAGATCTTCCACACCAAGCGTGAGATGGGCCTCAAGGGCGGCGTACTCGTTGGCAATCCTATTCCTGAAGAGTATTCGATGGACAAGGCCACCATCGATGCTGCTATTGATCAGGCTATTGCTGAAGCTGAAGAGCAGGGCATCCACGGCAAGGAAACCACGCCATTCTTGCTTGCTAAGGTCTCTGAGCTGACTGGTGGCGATTCTCTCGATTCAAACATCCAGCTCGTCTTTAACAATGTTGCCCTTGGCGCAAAGACTGCTGTCGCACTTCGTGCCATTGAGCAGTAAATGATCGCCTCTTTATAGTTGCTCGTTTCACCGGCTGCGCCCCCTGGTGCGGCCGGTTTTTCTTTAAGCTGCTCTTATCAAACTCGTTGGCATACCATTCGCCGATAAAATATTGCCTTTCATCACAAAGTTGAATATTTATTATTTTTTCAGGACATATGTCCTCGAAAGTCCCCTTTCATCTCCTTAAAATGTGGGCAAATCACGTGTTATGGCATGAGATTTGCCCAAAACGGTGTAGACCTTTCGCATACAAGCGTGCTGCAAGCAATATGCTGGAGGACAGCATGGACGTACTTACCTACATCTCAGCATTGGATCCGCAAGTGCGTGATGCTGTGCTGCCTTGGGTGAGCCGCATTCCTGCTGGTGTTCTTTCACGCGCCCATCTTGTTCGTCTCAACCGCGGGGAAATTCTTGTGCACATGCTCGACAGATGCACTCGTGTTTATCTGCTTTGTTCTGGTCGTGTTCGCACGACGACACACGGAGTTTCCGGCTCCACTTTTGCAATTGACGAGTTTGAGGCTCCGGCTGTCTTTGGCGAGATGGAAGTTCTTTCGGAAAGCCCACTTTTTCATGGCTCGCTCATTGCATTAACCGACTGTGAGTTCATCTCTGCACGACGCGATGACTATCTCGCCTGGCTCAAGTCCGATCCCGAGGCACTTCTTGCTCGGTCTCGCTCGGTTGTGAAAAGCCTTTTGCGTCAATCGGGAACTGAGCGCGACCTTATGGGATGGACCGGAGTTAAGCGTCTCATGTTTGTGCTGTGCCAGTATTGTCGGCAGCAGAGCAAAACAGGTGATGTAGTTATTAAGGCATCTCGCAGCGAGCTGGCTGAGAAAGCTAATGTAAGCACTAAGACCGTGTCGCGTTCTTTGGACGAGTTAGAGCAGCGGCATATGCTCCATCGTGAGGGGCACAAAATCGTTATCGACCAGGAGGCACGTGCGCGCCTGGATAGCGAAATACAGCACGAGTTCGAAACGGGCCTGTCGCAGGGCAAATAGAAGGAGGAGCTATGAGCGTCGATAAAAGCACTGAGAAAGAGTACTTAGACATTATTACGGCAAGCAATCTCACCTATAAGCAGAAGCTGCTTCATCTTGCCCAAGCTGCTGAGAACAACTGCAATCCCATTAAGACAACCAAAGAGTTCGATAAATTCTTCGCCGCTCGCGGCCTCGATGACATGACCGAGGGCAAGGCTCCTTATCGTCCTCGCTACATCTGCCCCAACTATGGCCTGTTTGCTGAGCAGGGCTCTGAGTTCCTTCGTCTCGACAAGCCTGAGACACTTGACGACCTGCTTTGGGGCCTTGCCATGCTGTATGACAACGTGCCTTCCGTCACCAGCCGTCCTGTCTACTGTGGCCAGCTCGATAAGATCATCGATCCGTTTATTACCGACATGGACGACGACGAGGTACTTCCTCGCCTCCACCGTTTCCTGAACTACATTGATCGCACGGTAGCTTCTGGCTACTGCCACGCCAACATTGGCCCTGAGGACACCCGCGCCGGACGCCTGCTGCTTCAGGCCATGATTGACACACAGAACGCATGCCCCAACCTCACCATGAAGTATGACCCCAACATCACACCTGATGACTTCATGATTCTCTGCATTGAGGCTGCTATGAAGTGCGCTAACCCCGCCTTCGCAAACCACCCCATGCACGTAAACACCTATCCCGGCGACTACACGGTTGTAAGCTGCTACAACGTTTTGCCACTTGGCGGCGGTGCCTACAGCCTCGATCGTCTGCTGCTCCCTGGCCTTGCTCGCATGTCCTCGAGCGTAGATGACTTTATGAACAACATCCTCCCCTCTGCCACCGCTGAGCTCTGCAACTACATGAATGACCGCATTCGTTTTGAGGTTGAGCAGTCTCACTTCTTCGACTCTTCATTCCTGGTGAAGGAAGGCCTGCTGAGCCGCGACCGCTTTACCGCTATGTTCGGCGTAGCTGGTATGAGCGAGTGCATCAAGGAGCTGCTGCACTTCGGTGATGACCGTGCCTATGGCACCGATCCTGAGGGCAATGAGCTCGCCCAGCAGATTTGCCAGAAGATCTATGACCAGGTCAACGAGTTTGATGCTGTTTACTCAGAGGTTGCTGGCGGCCGCTTCACCCTGCATGCACAGGCCGGCTTTGCCGATCAGGTGGGCATCACACCAGGCGTTCGTATCAAGGTTGGCGACGAGCCTGAGGTCTTCTACGATCACATCCGTCAGTGCGCAAGCATGCACAAGTACTTCAACGCAGGCGTTTCTGACATCTTCCCCGTTGAGCCCACCGCTGAGAAGAACCCCGAGGCTATTCTCGACGTCATCAAGGGCGCCTTCGCCATCGATGACAAATACCTCTCCTTCTACTCCTCCGATTCCGACCTCGTTCGCATCACTGGCTTCTTGGTCAAGCGTTCCGAGATGGAGAAGTACGCTCGCGGCGAGGCAGTTCTTGCCGACACCTCTCACGACGGTGAGGGCAACTGGCGCGCCAACGACCTTGCCGACCGTAAGGTTCGTTTGTAAGTCTTATGGCTACGTTTAAGTCCCGTTGCGCCTTGCGCGTAGCGGGGCTTTTCTTTACCTCAATGCAGGGGAGGGCATATGTCTGCGCATGTTCCTGTTAACAATATCATTCCATTTTCCCTGGTAGATGGCCCAGGTGCTCGTACATCCATTTTCGTTCAGGGCTGCAATATTCATTGCGCTTATTGTCACAATCCTGAGACGCAACGCCTCTGCGTGGGATGTGGCACATGCGTAAAAGCGTGCCCCACCAATGCGCTTTCCATTGTTGCTGGCGCCGTTGAATGGGATCCTGATAAGTGCGTTAAGTGCGACACCTGCATTAATGTATGTCCCAATCACTCTTCGCCACGTATCAAATATCTCACGGCAGAAGATGTGTTTGAACAGGTAAGCGGATATGCTCCATTTATTCGTGGCATTACATGCTCGGGTGGCGAATGCATGCTCTACCCCGATTTTATGTATGAGTTGTTCCAAAAGTGCAAAGCCGCAGGCATTGGCACACTCATTGACTCAAACGGAACAATTGATTTTGCCAACTATACAGATCTGCTCAATGTGGCAGACGGTGTCATGCTTGACGTTAAATCGTGGGATGATGATTGGTTCTGCAAGCTTACGGGAACAGATGGAAAAATGGTTCGAAAGAATCTCGCCTACCTCTCCGAACACAACAAGCTTGAGGAAGTTCGCGTTATCGTTACCGAAGGATGGAACGATCCAGAAGATGCTGTACACGGCATAGCCGATACCCTTGGCGAGCGTGTAAGCTCAACCCGTATTCGTCTCATGCGTTTCCGCGTATTTGGCGTTAAGGGCCCCATGGCAACCGCTCCTTCTCCTTCCGATGAGCGAATGGATGCTATTGAGGCTCTTGCGCACGAACTTGGCTTTGGCAAAGTCGTTGTAAGCTAGCTTATTCTCTTAAGACAAAGCTCAAGGGGTGTTGGATTGTCCAACGCCCCTTTTTGTTTTGAAAACGGCACATGTGCCGACAGAACTGAGAGATACCTGCTGGTAGATACAAAAACGGCCGAGACTCGAAAGTCTCGGCCGTACATCATGCTGTTAATTGCAGCAGGAATTAGAAGTCAACATCCACATCGTTGTAGACGCACTCGAGGAGCTTCTCCATCTCTTCCGGCGTCGGCTGGCGGGGGGTGGAGCCAGTGCAGGCGTCACCAATAGCGTCAACAGCAATACGGCTCTTCTTCTCCTCGAACTCGGCGTAGTCGATGATGGACTCGTCGGCCTTTACGCCGCCCTTGCCGTAGTTCTTGATGCCCTGCGGAATGTCCAGCTTGTCGTTGAGGTCGCGGATCTCCTGTACGAGTGCAGCAACGAGCTCGTCCTCGGTCTCGCCGGGGAGGTGCAGGATTTCCTTGGCGATGTAGGCATACTTAGTCTTGGCCTCGGGGATCTTGGAGTTGAACTGGATGACCTTGCCGAGGTACATAGCGTTGGCGCAACCATGGATGATGTGATCGCCGGTGAAGGCAGCACCGGTCTTGTGTGCCATGGAGTGAACGATGCCGAGCAGGCCAGAGGAGAATGCAATACCAGCGATGCACTGAGCGTCGTGCATGTGCTTGCGTGCCTCTTTGTCGCCCTTGTAGGACTCGGGCAGCCACTTGACGATCTCACGGATGGCATGCAGTGAATTGGCCTCGGTATACATGGAGGCTGCAGTGGAAACGTAGGACTCAATGGCGTGAGTCAGGGCATCCATACCGGTGTGTGCGCACAGCTTGGCAGGCATGGTGTAGGTAAGCTCAGGGTCAACAATTGCCACGTCCGGAGTAATCTGGAAGTCGGCGATCGGGAACTTAATGCCCTTAGCATAATCGGTGATGATCGAGAATGCAGTTACCTCAGTAGCGGTGCCAGAGGTGGAGGAAATGGCGCAGAAGTGAGCCTTGGTGCGGAGCTCAGGCAGGCCAAAGACCTTGCACATATCCTCGAACGTGGTGTCGGGATACTCGTACTTAATCCACATGGCCTTAGCAGCGTCGATAGGAGAGCCACCACCAATAGCAACGATCCAGTCAGGCTCGAACTCAGACATGACGGCTGCGCCCTTCATGACTGTCTCTACAGACGGATCGGACTCAACACCCTCGATAAGCTTGACTTCGAAGCCAGCCTCTTTGAGGTCTGCCTCGAGTTCCTGTAGGAAGCCGCCACGACGCATGGAGCCGCCGCCGGTAACGATAACGGCCTTGGAACCCTTGAGGTTCTTCACCTCATGACGAGCACCCTCGCCAAAATACAGGTCACGCGGGTTAGTAAAACGTCCCATTGTTTCCTCCTTCTGACCGCCTGCATAGGCAATCAAACCTTAAGGGCAAGCTGTTGCCTGCCCAAGTTGACGTTTACACGCATTGCGACACAAACTTCGGAATTGGAATCCCGAAACTATATTGTAATCTTCATTATGACGTTTTTATCCAAAACCTCCAGAGACTTTAGCTACCCCAGAGGCTTCGCCCTATTCCTCATGAGTTGATAAATTCGGCCAACAGTGAAAGTTCCGGCAGGGATGGCATCTGCCAAAATCTGCCAAAAATATCATAAGAAATATGAGATATACAAAGAAAACGCGGGCTTCTACCTGCATAAACATAGAAGCCCGCGGAAATGATGGTGGAGCCAAAGGGGAAGCAGTCGAACTTGACGGCTTCCCCTTTAACAAAAGGGTTGCCGTCCTCCCCGTATAGCATGTCCCACGTGACTTCAGTCCTGTCCTCCGAATACCACGACGTTACCACCAGCCCGTCGTCGGTCAGGTAAATCTTATCGACGAAATACTCCAGCACCTGGTCGCGGGTCTCGGGATTGTCGAAGTCCGCATGCAGGAACTTCTCGAAGTACGCCTTGATGGTGTGCTCGTCCTCGCACAACGCGGCGCGGATGTTCTCGGCCTCGATGGCCTCGTTCAGGGCGCGCTTCTGCTCTTCGAGCTGCACCAGGCGCTCCGTCACCGTCTCGCTGATGAGTCCCGACTCGATGACCTTCACGAGGTTCGCAAGGCTCTTCTCGACCTCGCGGCGCTTGGCCTCCAAGCCATCCAGGTAGCCCGTATCGCGGTAGTTCTTCTCGTAGTACGCCGCCGCGTCCACGGCAAGCGACATCAGGTTCTCGGAGTCGTGGAGAATCGACCGGAGAATCATCGTGACAGCATCCTCCAGCTTCTCCTTGCGCACCTTCTTCAGCGTGCACTGCTTGCGGCGCTGGGCGGAGCAATAGTAGTAGTAATACGTCCGCCCCGTCCCGCTCGTGCCGGACACGCCCTGCAGGGTGCTCCCGCACTTCCCGCAGTAGACCTTGCCTGTCAGCCAATAGCGCGGAGCGTCGTTCTCGTCCATGCCGCGCGCCCGCTGGGAACCCTTGCGCTTGTTCTCGGCGAACTTCCGCTGCACCTTGTCGAAGGTCTCCTCGTCCACCAGCGCGGGCATGCCGCCCTCGACCACGATGTCGCCGTGGCGGTACTCGCCGATGTAGGCGCGGTTCTGGAGCATCTTGTTCATCGTCTTCACGCCGAACCTCGCGCCCCGCGTGGTGCGCAGCCCCTGGGCGTTCAGCTCGTCGCAGATGGTCTGCATCGCCTTGCCTCCGGCGTACTCCGCGAACATCCGCTGCACGAACGGAGCGGTGTCCGGGTCCACGATGTACCTCTTCGTGGACTTGTCCACCCCGTAGCCGAACAGCTTGTGCCCGTTGTAGAGCGCGTGCTGGGCGTTGTAGTCCATGCCTCGTTGGATGTTCTGGGACAGCTGGCGGCTGTAATACTCCGCCATGGCGTCCATCAGCCCCTCGATGAGCACGCCCTCCGGCCCGTCGGTCGGGATGTTCTCCGCCAGCAGGCGTATCTCGCACCCGGCGTCGCGGATGGTGCGCTTCGCCATCGCCAGCACGTACTTGTCGCGCCCCAGACGGTCGGTCTTCCACATGATGAGAACACGGGGACGGATTTTCGCGACCTCCGACAGCATCTGCTGGAACCCCGGTCGGTTCTCCGTGGTGCCGGATATGGCCGCGTCCTCGTACTCCTTCACGATTTTGAACCCGTGGGCGTCCGCCCACGCATGCGCAAGCTCCCGCTGCTGGTCGATGCTCGCCTCGTTCTGCGAATGGGAGGAGAATCGGTAGTAGGCGATGGCGAGATTGTTGTCGTTCAGCTCGAACTTCTTCTTGCGTGCCAAGCTCTTACCCCCTCCCGTAATTTCTGCTTATATGTATTCATTGCCTTCAATGCCTCCTACGCTTCTCCAAAGTCCTTCTCCACGACCTCGAACCCAGCGGCTTCGGCTGCTTGCTCCAGGTTGTACAAGTAACCTTCCGTCTCCTCATCGCACACCCCGTCGTACACGCGGTTGAAATACTCACGCAGCATCTTTGCAGGGTCGTCCATTTCCTCGTATTCCCCGAAATCCTCACCAAGTCCGTCCTCGATGTCTTCGACCGGCGGCCACGGCACCAGGCCGATGGCGTCTCCCTTGATGCTCGCAGCGGACGGCATCTTCATGCCGGGGTACACAATCTCGATGCCATCGTCCTCCATGGAATAGACGGCGGCAATAAGCCGCTCGGCAATCTCGAACGACTGGAAATCAATCAGGGGTTTGTATGCAATCTTCTTCTCACTCATAGCTTCGTTCTCCTTTGGTTGATGAATTACATAAATACGCATTTAATTATAAGCCCACCGCCCCGATGGAACGGCG
>URWR01000003.1 GCA_900551595.1 uncultured Coriobacteriaceae bacterium | reverse complement strand
AAAGAGGATGGCCAGGAACGCACAGAACCGGCCGGCCGCAGCAGCTGCCGAGCAGAATGGCACGGCAGGCAACGATGCTGCAACCACCATCACGAACAACAATCGCAACAACACAACCTCTAACAATTCGAGCAGCAGCTCCAACTCCAACAAGAACAATGCTTCAAGCTCGGCAACCAACAACAGCAAGCCCCAGTCCGTTTCGGGCAATAGCGTGGTAAACCGCGCTTACTCCCAGCTGGGTAAGCCCTACCAGTGGGACGCAGTTGGCCCGAACTCATTCGACTGCTCTGGTTTGGTAAGCTACTGCCTCACCGGCAGCTACAGCCGCTTGGGTACCACGGGTACCTTCATGGGCTGGACGCGTGTTTCCAGCCCTCAGCCTGGTGATATTTGCGTAAACAGCCATCACTGCGGTATTTACATCGGCGGCGGTCAGATGATCCATGCTCCTCGGACGGGCGACGTGGTCAAAGTAAGCTCCGTGCACAGTGGCATGATTTACGTTCGCTACTAGCGAATCGCTATCATATGATTCTTCGAAAACCCGCTTCGGCGGGTTTTCTTGTTTATACAGGCGAAATTTGAGCGTTCATAATTCAAGCGTAAAATGCACATACGGCTTTGACCTGGTGCTATTTGTGAATATTGCGCATTGAAACTTTGAATACGGCACGGTGGCGTTGCGGCGCAAACCGTTTGCTTGTTAAACTGATCCAGCTATCGCTTAATCGCACCACAACACCACCAGGAGGAAACTCACGATGGGTATTTCTATCGCAAAACATAAGCGAGCACTTGCTTCGGCTGCAATGGCCGTGGTTCTTGTTGCGGGTCTTGCCGTGCCTACTACGGTTGCTTTGGCAGAACCTACCGCCGCCGAAAAACAGGCTGAAGCGCAGCAGGCGCTCAATAAACTCAACGAGATGCAGCAAAAGCTCGATGAGGCTTCGAATAACTACTACACGGCTATCGACGAGCAGAAGGCCGCCGAAAAAAAGGTGGAGGAAGCTCAGGAAAAGGTAGACCAGAAAACCAGGGAAATTGAAGGCTACCAGGAAAAGCTTGGTACCCGCGCTCGCGATATGTATCGCTCGGGCAATACCGGGTTCCTCGACGTAATCCTGGGCGCTTCTTCATTTGAGCAGTTTGCCACCACATGGAATACGCTTGAGCGGCTTAACGAAAACGATGCCGAATTGGTAACCGAAACCAAGAACGCACGCGAAGAACTGGAAAACGCCAAGCAGGAAGCCGAAGAGCAGGCTGAGGTTGCCGCCAACAAGGCCGCAGAAGCCAAATCCGTAAAGGACGAAGCTGAGGCAACCACCGCTCAGATGCAGCAGACCTACGACAGCCTTTCTGCCGAAGCGCAGGAATTGATGCGCAAGGAAGAAGAGGCTGCCGAAAAGGCTTGTGAAGAAGCAGAGGTACACCTGAAGGCAGCTGCTCAGCATCTTGATGAAGTACGGCAAAAGGCTGCACCGCGCCTTGCGCAAAAAGTGTGTGATCAGATGCATCGCCTTGAAATGGGAACTGCAGAAATAAGCATCGATATTGAATCTTTACCGCGCGATCAGTGGGGACCTGCTGGAGCAAGCAAAGTTGAGATGCTCTACCGCCCCGCCGAAGGCATGAGCGCACGACCCTTGCGAAAAATAGCATCAGGCGGTGAGGTGAGCCGTGTCATGCTGGCATGTAAGGTGGCGCTCGGTAACGCCGATGGCGTTGACACCCTTGTCTTTGATGAAGTTGATGCTGGCGTTGGCGGAGCAACAGCGCGGGCTTTGGCACTCGTGCTTGCAGATCTTGCCAAAACGCATCAGGTGATTGTGGTTACCCACTTGGCTCAGGTGGCTGTAATGGGTACGCGCCACTATTTGGTGCGTAAACATACGGACGCGCTGGGTATTCCTGAAACGGAGATTGTTGAGCTTGCTGGGGAAGATCGCGTGAAGGAAATAGCTCGAATGCTTTCCGGAGAGATATCTTCTTCATCACAAGATCTTGCACGACAGATGCTTGAACAAGCCCAACAATCAGATGAGTGAGTGGGTCGGCGGCCCCTCGGCTAATTCCTGATGTGCCAGCCTTTTTCATACTTCGGTTCGCAGCATATATTTATGCCAAGGCGGCGATAGGTTTCCTCATCACGAGCAGAAACGATGACGGAGAAAAATGCATCGCAGCCGCGGAGCATCTTGAGGCCTCCTAGTACCTTTGCTGCCAGCTCACTGGTGGCAGAGCTGATAGAAAGGGCGATGAGTGTCTCATCAGGATGCAGGCGAGGATTGCGTGAACCAAGACTCTTGGTCTTGAGCCGCTGAATAGGCTCAATGGCTTCATCAGTAATAACCTCGAGCTCCATATCTACACCAGTGGCCGCTTTCAGGGCATTCATGAGAAGAGAGCTTGCAGCGCCAAGGCGAGTGGAAGTTTTGCCGGTTACGATGGTGCCGTCAGAAAGCATCATGGCGCCAGCGGGCAAACCGGTGGTTTCCTCTTTAAGAAGTGCTGCGGAACGTGCAGGGGAGAAGTCTTCATTGATGCCGGCTTTTTTCATGAGATTGAGCAAGCGATCCACTTGTTCTTTTCCCATACCAGTGCGTTTGAACTGCTCAGCAGCTTGGAAATAGCGACGCACGATCTCCATTTTGGCCGCCTGACAACATGCCTCATCATCGATAATGGCCATGCCAGCCATATTGACGCCCATATCAGTAGGGCTTTGATAAGGGCTTTCACCCATAATGCGTTCCATCATGGCTTTAAGGACCGGAAATGCAGCCACATCGCGGTTATAATTCACCGTCGTTTGACCATGTGCTTCAAGATGGAACGGATCGATAATGTTGGAGTCGTCCAAATCTACCGTCGCTGCTTCATAGGCAATATTGACGGGATGATTGAGTGGCAAATTCCAAATGGGGAATGTTTCAAATTTTGCGTATCCTGCGGCTACACCATGGCGATTCTCGTGATAGAGCTGAGAAAGGCATGTGGCAAGTTTTCCCGACCCGGGGCCTGGGGCTGTTACTACTACAAGCGGGCGTTCGGTTTTGACAAACTCATTTTTGCCATAGCCATTTTCTGAAACGATTAAATCAATGTTGTGTGGATAGCCGTCGATAGGGTAGTGCAAACAGCACGGTACACCAAGCTCACGAAGGCGGCGACGAAAAACGTCGGCAGCAGGCTGAGAAGCATATCGTGTAAGTACGACTGAGCGGACAAGAAGACCTTTGGAACGGAAAATATCTGCAAGGCGCAGCGCCTCTTCGTCGTACGTGATACCCAAGTCACCGCGGACTTTTCCACGCTCAATATCTTCGGCGCTTACTGCAATGAGTATTTCCATGTCGTTTGCAAGAGCAGAGAGCATGCGAAATTTCGTATCGGGCTCAAAGCCCGGAAGCACTCGACTTGCATGGTAATCGTCGAATAATTTGCCACCAAACTCGAGGTAGAGTTTGCCACCAAACTGAGCAATGCGTTCCTTAATGCGGGCAGTTTGTAAGGAAATGTATTTCTCGTTATCAAAGCCCGTGCGCATGCTCTAAATCCTTTCACGAAGAGGTTTTACCTGTATGTATAACAACCGATAGTGTAGCTGACAGAAACCATCGAGAAGGACTTATTTTAAGCCTGCCATGGTATAAGCGGGCTATTGTAAAAGGAATGCTTGTAAAGCTCCATGAGTTCGAGGACATGCAGTGGAATAAAAATGTGGGTATTGTTACATGCTAAAGACTATCGGCAATTGACGCGGCTGACGGTGTTTGTGCGCGCTATCATGAAGACCCGTGGAAGTGGTTGGTTCTATCTACGGGAAGGTCTTTCATGACAAAACATATCTTTGTAACCGGCGGCGTTGTATCTTCTTTGGGCAAAGGTATTACCGCGGCATCTCTTGGACGTTTGCTTAAGTCGCGTGGCTATAAGGTCATGATGCAAAAGGCCGATCCCTATCTCAATGTCGATCCAGGCACCATGAGCCCGTTTCAACATGGCGAGGTTTTTGTCACCGAAGACGGCAAAGAGACTGACCTTGACCTGGGTCATTATGAGCGCTTTATCGATGAAAACCTTACGCGTTCTTCCAACTTTACGACCGGTGCTATTTATCAATCGCTGATCAATCGTGAGCGTGCCGGAGATTTTCTTGGCGGAACGGTACAGGTAATTCCTCATGTTACCAATGCCATTAAAGAGCGTTTTCGTCGTATTGAGGAACAGACGGGTGCCGATGTTGTTATCACCGAGCTCGGTGGCACGATTGGCGATATTGAGGGCCAAGCGTTTGTCGAGGCAATTCGTCAATTTCGTAAGGAGAAGGGCGCACGCGACTGCTGCCTTATCCATGTGAGCTTAGTTCCTTATATTGCCGCCGCCCATGAGGTGAAGACCAAGCCTACCCAGCACTCTGTTCGCGAGTTGCGTTCTATGGGTATTCAGCCAGATTTTATTGTTTGTCGTTCTGATCATGAGGTCGATGCTGACATTCGTGCCAAGATTGCAAGTTTTTGCGATGTGGATGAGGACTGTGTTTTTGAGAACTCAGACCTGCCGTCGATTTATGACGTGCCGGCACATTTGGCTGATCAGGGCTTCGATCTCAAAGTGTGCGAGCGCTTGGGCATGGATCCGCATGAAAGCCATATGGAGCGTTGGCATGCTTTCACCAGTGCCATGCATGAGGCAAACAAGAGCGAAGACACTACCAAAATTTATGTAGTGGGCAAGTATACGCAGCTTCCCGATGCTTACCTTTCCGTTATTGAGGCCCTGCATCACTCTGGAGTGGCCTTTGGCCGTCATGTTGACATTGAACTTGTTGATGGCGAGGCTCTTAACGACAGCAATGTCGAAGAGGTGCTTGGGGGCGCAGATGGCATCTTGGTGCCCGGCGGCTTTGGTTTGCGCGGTATAGAGGGCAAAGTCTGTGCAGTTCACAGAGCTCGCACGCTCAAAATTCCTTATCTGGGCGTATGTCTCGGCTTGCAGGTGGCAGTATGCGAATTCGCACGCAATGTCTGTGGGCTTGAAGAGGCAAGCTCGGCAGAATTTGATCCGGATTGCCCCTATCCTGTCATCGACCTCATGCCCGATCAGGAAGAGATAACCGACAAGGGCGGCACCATGCGACTCGGTGCTTATCCTTGTAAGGTTATTCCAGATACTCTGGCAGCTGAGGCATATAACGAGAGCTTGGTCTACGAGCGCCATCGTCATCGCTTTGAGGTAAACAATGCGTATCGTGATCGCTTGATTGAGGCAGGCTTGAGGATTTCTGGCCTGTCTCCAGACGAGCGTCTTGTTGAGATGATTGAGCTGCCCGAAGAGGTGCATCCTTGGTTTGTGGCAAGCCAGGCGCATCCTGAGTTTAAGAGCCGTCCCGATCGTCCAGCTCCGCTCTTCCGCGAGTTTGTCCGCGCGGCCATTGCGCACCATGAGGGCATTGATCGCCATGATGTGACTGCCTATGCACATACGGGTGAAACTGAATAAACTAGATAACGAATCTCTTTGGTTGTCGTCGTATAAGAAGGTTTGCTGCCGTATGGATCTTGCTCGTGCGCGTGAGGAATATCTCAGCTATCTCACGGTTGAGCGGGGCAGTTCTTTGAACACGATCGAATCATACGGACGCGATCTCACACGGTATATTACCTACCTTGCTGAGCAGGACATTCATAATCCAGATGACGTAACTAGAAACATCGTTGAGGCCCACATCGCAGCATTGCGTGATGTGGGCCTTGCGCCATCTTCTGTGGAACGAGCCCTGTCTGCAATTAAAGGGTTTCATCGTTTTATGGTGGCAGAACAAATTACTAAGAACTTTCCTACGGCAGAGCTTCCACTCCCTAAAGCTCCAGAAACACTTCCAGATGTTATTTCTCCCGAAGACGCCATGCGCCTTTTGGATCAACCGTTTGGCACAAGATCTACCGATATGCGTGATCGTGCCATTCTTGAGGTTTTGTATGGCTGTGGTCTACGTGTTTCAGAGCTCTGCGGACTCGATCTCGTATCGGTTTCACTTGCCGATGAAATTGTTCGTGTTTTTGGCAAAGGCTCAAAAGAGCGTTTAGTACCTCTTGTTGGGACTGCCAAGGGCGCTCTTACAGAGTATTTAGACAATGCGCGTGGCGTGCTTGCTTCGCAACGATCGGGTGGAGCAGTTTTTCTCAATGCGCGCGGTGGGCGTATAACCCGCCAAGCAGTGCACATGATTGTTGCAAAGCGCGGGCGGTTAGTCGGACTCGAGGGTCTCCATCCTCATACGTTGAGACATAGTTTTGCGACCCACCTTTTAGAGGGCGGTGCTGATTTGCGTGTTGTGCAAGAGCTGCTTGGCCATGCAAGTGTCTCTACCACACAGCTTTACACCCATGTTGATAGAACGCATATTCGTATGACATACCTCTGCGCGCATCCACGCGCTCACGAAGAAAAGCTCTAACTCTTAGCTCACCATCACTTAAACATTGAGGCTTAGCAACATTTCATGCCATACGTAAATGATTGCGTATGGTCTTACTTACCGGCATTTACCTGGTGAAATACTATTCCATGGATGAATAACTTCTCCTCTCACCATGCCTGACCAGGGGATTCACCACACCGACACAATTATGTTCACCGGAAGTTGAGGGTTTGTTCCGCTCTAGTGTCTAGAGACGGTGACAACCCCAATATCTGGTGGGGGTTGCCAACAGATTGAAAGATCCTAAACCATTGAAGGGACAAAAAATGTCGGATTGTGTTTTCTGGTGGGGCAAAGTGTGGCATTTGACGTATAGTAGTCCCACGCCTCACCAGAGGACACCTGTATTCGTTCGGGGAAGGAGGGGACAACATGTTGCTGGGCACCTTTCCGATGACGGTAGATGCCAAAGCGCGTGTAACGCTTCCCGCCTCGTTTAGAAAACAGATGGACAAGAAGATCGTACTTGTTCCCTACGGTGATTGCGTGAATGGCTTTACCCCTGAGGGGTTTAATTCCTGGATCGAATCGCTCTTTGAGCGGGACGGTCAGGGTTTTAATCCCCGCAACCAGGCTGATAAACGTCTTCGAGTTGGCATAACCGCCAATTCCGTTGAGGTTGATATCGATTCGGCCGGGCGAGTTGCGCTTGGCAAAATCGATAACGCTCGGCCTGGAAGGCGTCAGAAGCTTGGACTCGAAGGTGACGTTGTGGTGATTGGCGCTTATGACCATTTCGAGGTTTGGAATGCTGAGAAATGGAATAAAGCTCAGGAAGCCTTTGATGATGACTTTGAGTCTTTGCTCTACGAAAAATAAAAAGGGGGAAGCGTCTTGACAGAGGAATACCGGCACGTACCCGTGATGCTTCAAGAGGTTCTGAACGCATTGGACCCTCACAAAGGAGACATCGTCTGTGATTGCACGTTAGGGGGAGCTGGCCATACGGTCGCTCTCGCTCAGCGTATAGCGCCAGATGGTCTCTCTATTGGCATCGATCAGGATGATATGGCTCTTACCGCAGCAACCGAGCGTTTTGAGCGCGAGGTTCCAGAGGGGAACCATCTCTTCCTTAAAGGGAATTTTGGCGAACTCGACGATCTTCTCGTTGAGGCAGAGATAGACGGGGTCGATTGCTTCTTATTTGACCTCGGTGTTTCTTCGCCACAGCTCGACATTGCCGAAAGGGGCTTCTCATATAACGAGGACGCTCCGCTCGATATGCGCATGTCTCCGGATGTATGTACCACAACCGCAGCTGAGGTCATTAACACCTATAACGAAACCGACCTCATCCGGATTCTGCGAACCTACGGCGATGAGCGGCATGCATCTCGTATAGCACGAGAAATTGTACGCCGTCGAGCAAAACAACCAATCCAAACCACATTTGAATTGGTTGACGTGGTTAAAGCAGCCATTCCTGCAGCTGATAGGCGTCACGGTCATCATCCAGCACGCAAGACCTTCCAAGCCTTGCGTATTGAGGTGAACCATGAGCTTGAGGTGCTCGAACGTGGCTTGCGCGCGGCAGTGCGCTGGCTTAACCCTGGCGGGAGGATCTGTGTTATTAGCTACCACTCGCTGGAGGATCGCATCGTCAAACACGTCTTCTCCGAGCTCTCTCGCGGCTGCACTTGCCCACCAGATTTTCCGGTGTGCGTGTGTGGAAATGTGCCGGCACTTCGCGTGAAGACAAAAAAGCCCCTCGTTGCATCTGACGAGGAGGTGCGCTCAAACCCACGAGCGCGAAGCGCGAAGACCCGTGTCGCCATAAGATGCGAGGTTTAACGACAAAGGTCTTTGCTCAAACAGGCACCAAGGTCTCAGGACCTCGTGCATAAAGGGAAATGCACCACTACCGTACTACGACGAAGCTTAAACGTACAACCATCGCACTATTTCGCACCACTCGGTCTTAGGTGACCGGCCGGAGTTGCTTGTTAAGCGACTTGCACGAAGGGGAGATCATGAGATACCAAGGCTCCGAGGCTCAGCGTCTCGAGACCGCCGAGAGGAGGCGGTCACAACATACTGTAGAGCGTATGCCACTTCGACCGTCTTTCGAGGTAGTCGAGGGCGCGGGACTTGATGCTAGGGTCCGTGAAGGGGTTTCCCCTGAGTTTTTGCTCCGTGTTCGCGTGGTGCTCATTGCAGTTGCCATCTTCATAGTTTTGGGATTAGCCCGTGTAGCACTCTATTCGGCGACAGTAAGTAGCCTTACTGCCAACGAAGACCTTCGCACACAAATTGCTTCTGCACAGGCAACAAAAAGCGATAAGCGCATCGACGCTTTCAAGTTCAACACGTATCGATAGGATCGCTACACAAAACTACGGCATGGTGGCTCCTACAGAGACAGAAAAGATTACGCTTGAAGATCAGGTTGCATCCTCTTCGACATCTACGGCGGATGGGGCAACTTCTTCTACTCAGCAGTAGGAAACAGTATGTCTAGGCAAGACCAGCGCCCCACTCCTCGCGGAGGGCGTAATCGCGCTACAAATAATTCTCGTTCATATAGAACAACACGATCAACCCGTGGTTCCTCCTACGATGAGTCTCCACGGGTTACTTCTCGTGGTGAAGTGAGACCAGCTGCAGGCCCTGGTCCATCAAAGGGTCCTGTCGTCATTATGGCGATGCTCTTTTTTGCACTTGTAGTGGTTGGCATTCGTCTTATCGATCTGCAAGTTATTGAAGCAGGCGATTTAGTAAACAAGATGGAGTCGGCGCGATCGGGTGCGGTTGCTATTACGGCAAAACGCGGCACTATTTATGATCGCAATGGCAATGTGCTGGCAACTACGGTTGATTGCAAAACAGTAGTTTGTAATCCGCAAGAGGTGAGCGATGTTGAGGCGACAGCTCGTATTCTTGCGCAAGATCTTGGTGGTCGTGCAAGCGACTTTACCGAGGCACTTTCAGGCGATTCTCAGTATGCCTATATCAAGAAGAAAGTTGATACCGATCAGGCTGATAAGCTCAAGCAGGACTTAGAAGATGCCGACCTGACTGGGATCTACTATGAAAACGACACCAAGCGTGTATATCCCTACGGCAATGTAGGTGGCCAGATCCTTGGTTTTGTAGGTGACGATGGCCATGGTCTGTCAGGTATAGAACTGACTTATGATGATGTGCTATCCGGAACTGATGGACAAATGTATGTTGAGCGAGGTGCCGATGGCACTCCTGTTGCTGGCGGTGCCTATGAAGTGGAAGACGCCATTGATGGACAAGATGTTGTCCTATCGATAGATGTGAATATTCAACAGGTTGTTGAAGAGCAAATTCAAGAAGGTGTGGAAGAGTACAAATCTGATTCCGGCTCTGCTTTGGTTATGAACCCGCAAACAGGAGAAGTGCTTGCTGCTTGCTCAACTCCATTGCTTGATCCGACCGACCAGTCAACGATTACCAATGAAGCCATGCAGCTCAAGCTGGTTACGAATTCGTATGAGCCCGGCTCAATTATGAAACCGATCGTTATGGCCATAGGACTTGATGCAGGAACAATTACTCCTACAAGTACCTTTACGGTACCACCAAAGATACAGGTTGGCGACGATCTGGTGGGCGATGATGATGAGCGCGATTACACCATGGATATGGATTGCACAGAAATCTTGCGACGTTCTTCAAACACCGGCATGATTTTGGTCGGAAGAACATTGACAGCAGAGCAATTTGCTGAAGGTATGACTAAATTTGGCATTGGTTCGACTACCGGTATAGATTTTCCTGGTGAACAAACAGGCATCGTAACAAGCCTTGATGACTATTCATCAACCACACAGGGAACTATGTCGTTTGGACAAGGCGTGGCCATACCAATGATTCAAGTCATTCGTGCTATGGCAGCAATTGCAAACGATGGTGTTATGACAACCCCACATTTTCTCATCTCAAAAAATGGCGAGACTGTTGATTGGAGTGAGGGAAATACCCGTGTCGTTTCCTCGGAAACCTCCGATGAGGTTGTCGATATGATGCGCGTTGTTGTAAATGAGGGCACTGGTGTGGCTGCTCAGGTTGAGGGTTATGATGTTGCTGGTAAGACCGGTACTGGAGAACAAGCTGGAGAAAACGGCTACGAGGATTTCTACTACGTAAGCTCCCTCATTGGTTTTGCAAATGCCGATGATCCGAATGTTATGGTTTATGTAGGATTAAATGGAACTGCATATCTTGCATCTTCTTCTGCAGCACACGTTTTCTCGGCTATTATGTCAGAGGCCCTCACCGACACAGGTGTGCAGCCTACGTCGTAATAGCTCAAAGAGGAGGGTCGCAACACATGGTTGAAATGACAGTTTCTCAAGTGGTTTGTGCGACTGACGCTCAGCTTATTGCTGGTTCTGGTACAAGAGTTTGTTCAGGTGTGTGTATAGACTCACGTAACGTTGAGCCGGGGATGCTCTTTGTTGCCTTTCCAGGCGAGCGGGTGGATGGCAATACATATGCTCCGCGTGCTGCTCAGGCGGGTGCGGCTTGTGTTGTTATTACGGCTGACCCAACTGAGGAACTCCTTGCTATTTGTGCTGAGAAAAACTGCGCTGTCTTGCGTGCAAGCGAAGACAATGGTGAAGCGTTTCTCCTGCGTCTTGCAGGCGCATGGCGTCAGGATCACCCCAATTGGATAGTAGTTGGTGTTACTGGGTCGGTAGGTAAAACCACAACAAAAGATATGCTTGCCTGTGCTCTTTCCCCTCGATACTGCGTCCATGCCACTGTGGGGAATTTCAACAATCTTATTGGGGCGCCACTCACGCTTCTCGCAGCACCAGAAGAAACCGAGGTTGTTGTTCTCGAAATGGGTATGAACCATCCGGGCGAGATAGAAGCGCTTGCCGCAATGGCTAAACCCACCCTCGCTGTTATTACCAATGTTGGAACGAGTCACATTGGACTTCTCGGCTCTCGTGAAAATATTGCGCGAGCAAAAGCAGAGATTGTTTCGGGCATGTGTGACGCTGCTTTGCCCGAAGGAGAACAAGTAGCACGCGAGCTCATACTCGTAGGTGAAGATGATTTCTGCGACTTTATTGCTCATGGTTTTGCAGAGCCTGCCGGCGTGGCCGTTACCTCTGTGGGAACAAGCGATAAGGATGCAGTGCATGCCTCTGAGATTGAAATTGACGACGAGGGACATGCTTCATGTGTGGTGAGCTATCCCGATGGATGGTCTCGTCACACGCGCCTTCCTGTTCCCGGAAAACGCCTTGTTCCCGATCTTTTGCTTGCCTTGACGGTTGCATGGCGGTTGGGTGTGGATCGTGAGTCAGCATGTAAGGCAGTAGAAGCTATGCCTCCCACCCACATGCGCCTTGAAGTACGAGGGGGTAGCGATGGTGCCCCTCGAATTATTGATGATACCTACAATGCAAGCCCCTCATCCATGGCTGCTGCGCTCGATGTATTGTGTTCACTTCCGTGTTCTGGACGGCGTATTGCAGTATTGGGTGAGATTGGCGAGCTTGGCGATAATGCCCAAGAACTTCATGCATTGGTTGGTGCCTATGCTGCTGCAAAGCCACTTGATATGCTTTGTTTGATTGGCGACAAGGATGCCGCATCCATGCGTGAAGGTGCTATTACCATGGGAATGTCAACAGATTCGATAGAGACATTTGCATCCGCAGAGGCTGCTGCTCAGGTGCTGGGTCAAGTACTTTGTCCTGAGGATTTGGTACTTGCGAAAGCTTCGCGCGCAGCCGGTTTGGACGCCTTTGTCAAGGAGGTGCTCTCCTCATATGCTCGGTAATCCCGATTACCCTACCTATCAAGTATTTCTTTCCATTGGCATTGCGGCCGTCATTTCGCTTGTGCTCATGCCGCTTTTTATTCGCTTGATGCGGCGTGAGGGCGTCGGTCAGCAGATTCGAGCTGATGGTCCTCAGGGACACCTCGTAAAACAAGGCACGCCTACCATGGGTGGCGTAGTTATTCTGCTATCTATGGTGCTCACTTGCTTTATTATGGCGCGCTGGACACCAGATCTGATTCTTTGTGTACTAGCCACACTTGCAACAGCTTTGCTTGGTCTGCTCGATGACATTGAGAGCGTGGCACATAGACGTTCACTCGGCCTCACGCCTTCGCAAAAGATGATCGGCCTCATCCTTATAGCTGTTATCTTCTGTCTTGCAGCAGTTAATGTCTGCGGAATTGCTCCTGTAATTCTTTTTCCAGGTGGCTTCTCTGTTGACCTTGGTTTTCTGAGCACCACTATTTCCATCGGCGACGGGCAGCTGACTATTCCTTGGGTTTATCTCATCTTCGTTTTCCTGCTCATGGCAGGTATGTCCAACGCGGTGAATCTGACCGACGGCCTCGATGGTTTGTCGGGTGGCTGTACGCTCGTAGTTATGCTTGCTATGGCTATGGTTGCATTCCGCTATGACGAGATAAACCTTGCAGTATTTGCAGCTTCAATAGCAGGTTCGCTCGTTGGATACCTCTGGTATAACTGCTTTCCCGCTACCATTTTTATGGGAGATACGGGATCGCTTGCACTTGGTGCTGCTTTTGCTGCCTTAGCAGTGCTTACAAAAACTGAAGTGATCTCACTCATTATGGGTGGCCTGTTTATTGTTGAAGCTCTTTCAGTCATTATCCAAGTTGCAAGTTTTAAGCTTACGGGCAAACGCGTTTTTCTCATGGCGCCAATTCATCACCATTTTGAGAAGCTCGGTTGGAGCGAGACTAAGGTGGTAACTCGTTTTTGGATTGTTGCTGCGGCGTTTGCCATGATTGGATTTGCACTTTATTTCCAACTTGGATAGGGAAGACCTATGGAGTTTCAAGATAGTTCTGCCACGAGTAGGGTTACTGCACTCGGAAATACGTGTGTGTTAGGACTGGGATCAACCGGACAAGCGGTGGCAAGGTATCTTGCCAAGCGTTTGGGTACGCGTGTTTCCAGTGTGACAGTTTTTGGTGGGAAAACTTCTCAAGCAAATGATGAGACGCGTGCTCTTCAAGAGATGGGTTGTACTGTTGTTTTGGGCACCGAGGCAGTTGAAGGCTCTTATGACCTTACGGTAGCCTCACCTGGCATCTCGGAGTTTTCTCCGTTCTTTCTTGCTGCCAAAGCTTGTTCGAAAGAAGTTATTTCTGAGCCAGAATTCGCCTGGCGGGAAAGCCCTTCTAGATGGCTTGCTATTACAGGTACCAACGGTAAAACCACGACTACGACGCTTGTGCGCGACCTGTTGCGCGCTGGTGGTTTTGTGGCAGAAGCTGTGGGCAATATCGGCAAACTAGCCATAACTGAGGTGGAAGAGCGTCAAGCAGGCGAGTGGCTTGTTGCCGAGCTTTCCAGCTATCAGCTTGCAACAACGCAGGCATTCCATCCTGTTGCTGCCTGTCTTCTCAATATTACGCCCGACCATTTGGCGTGGCACAAGACCATGGACAACTATGCCGCGGCAAAGGCACGTATCTTCCAAAATATGAACGCCGGCGATTTGGCAGTTATCTCCAATTCTGATGAGTACTGTCGCTCTATAGCAAACAGCCTTAACGAGCGTGGTGTGCGTGTATGCACGCTGGATGTGACTGGTGATCCTGGTGGAAGCTGTGCTGCCTATTTAGACGGTGAGATGTTAGTAGTTCGTCTCGATGGCGACACACATAAGCTGGTGAGCGCCAACCAGCTTGCTATTGCAGGCGTTCATAACTATCAAAATGCACTTGCTGCTGCAGCGCTTGCTTTGGAAGCAGGTGTTACTCCTCAGGATGTTCGGTCGGGTCTTTGTGCATTTCAACCACTTGAGCATCGTATCGAGCCTTGTGGTGAACTTGATGGCGTACGCTACGTCAATGATTCAAAAGCCACCAATGTGGATGCAACATCTAAGGCCCTTACTGCTTTTGCTCCAGGCACAATCGTATTGCTTGCAGGCGGACATGATAAAGGAACCGAGCTAGCATCTCTTGCTCGCGATGTGGTTGCAACCTGTCGTGTGGCTGTTTGCTATGGTGAAGCGGGCTCTCGTATAGCTCAGGCTTTTCGAGAGGAAAACGCTTGTGAGCACGGAAATCTTGAAGTGTATGAAGCTGCTCATATGCAGGATGCCTATGAGCTTGCACGCTCTCTTGCTAATGCAGGCGAAACGGTGCTGCTTTCTCCAGCGTGCTCGTCATTTGATGAGTTTTCTTGTTTTGAGGAGCGCGGTGAGCGTTTTAAGGCTTTGGTTGCGCAGGATCTTGCTGATAAGGAGAGCAAATAAATGGCCATTGGTGGTAGATCTACAACAGGCCGCTCTCGCGAACATGTAGTACCTGCTCGCTTTATGCAGCCGCGCATCATGCTCATTGTTGCCACCGTACTGTTGGTGGCCTTTGGTCTTCTCATGGTGTATTCAGCAAGCTCCGTAGAGGCGCTTACAAGCACCGGAGATGCTGCCTACTACTTTAAACGCCAAGTATTGACCACGGCTGTTGGTGTTGTGGCTGCGATTATTTTGGCTAAAACCGATTACCACCTCTGGAGTCAGCATTTGTTGCTCGTTATCTGGGCGATTGCAATAGCGCTTCTGCTCTTTACTGCAGCTACAGGTGTTGCTACCAAAGGAGCTGTTCGGTGGATAGAAATAGCTGGCATAAGCATTCAGCCTTCTGAGTTTTCAAAGATCGTTGTAGTGCTTGCAGCGGCCAATATCGCTCAGCATTTCTTTGAAGAGCATGATTACTCCTCTTCAAAGATGCTTCTTTATTTGGCATTTGGTGTGGTGCTTCCGCTCGGCCTCATCTTGATACAGCCCGATAAGGGCACAACCATTATTTTGGTTGTTACGCTCCTTGTGATGGCCTATCTTGCAGGCGTGCCTCTGCGATATATCATGCTCGTTCTTGGCCTTGGCGGCGCATTTTTGCTCGTCCTCATTTTGGGCGATGATTATTCACGAAGCCGTGTGCTCACCGCGCTCAATCCACAGGCCGACCCTTATGGTGCGGGCTACCAGCTCAATCAGGGTCTCTACGCCTTTGGAAATGGAGGACTCTTTGGCGTGGGCATAGGCCTTTCTCGTCAGAAATATTCCTATCTGCCCGAGGCTCACAATGATTTTATTTTTGCAGTTATTGGTGAGGAATGTGGACTCGTGGGAACCCTCGCTGTTGTTGGATTGTTTGCGCTGTTTATCTGGGCGGGCATGCGCATTGCACGCTATGCATCCGATCTGTCGGGGCGTCTTATTGCTGCGGGGTGCACAACGCTCATTGGCTTCCAATTTTTGGTAAATGTCTGCGGCATATTGGGCATTACCCCTATGACAGGCAAACCTTTGCCGTTTATCTCATATGGTGGATCTTCAATAATGAGTTGTTTGATGCTCGTGGGCTTCATAATATCGGTATCCCGGGCGAGTAATCTTCCTGAAACCGTGCATGATCGGAGGAGAAGTCAACTTGGTGTAGCGCCAACATCGCCAAGCACTTCTCAGAATCAAGGTGACGTACCGAGCATGCGACCACGAGGCTTAACACTCGTGTCAGGAGGGAATACGAGTCGCAATCGCATAGATCTTGGACGCGGTGCCTACGATAGATTGAGGCCTTCAAGGTCATCGCGTAACAGTTCCAACAACAGATCTTCTCGGTTTGATAGGTAGGAGGTAGCAGATCTTGTCTTCTCACTCGCTAGAAATTGCTATCGCAGCCGGTGGTACTGCCGGACATGTTAATCCCGCCCTTGCGCTTGCCGAGGAGCTCCGCAATCGCGGACATCATGTAACGTTTTATGGGCAACCTACACGTCTTGAGGCGCGTCTTGTTCCGGAAGCGGGTTTCGATTTTGTACCAATAACGGTTACGGGGTTTGACCGCTCAAGGCCTTGGACATTGGTGTCCTCCCTTGTGCGTATTGCTGCTGCTCGCCGAACACTTGGACGCCGCTTTGCTCAAGTGGGTTTACCTGATGTTGCTGTAGGTTTCGGTGCTTACGTGGAGCTGCCGCTTATCGAGTGGTGTCACGCCCATCGGGTCCCTTGTGTTATTCACGAGCAAAACTCTGCACCCGGTTTGGCTAACAAAGTTTCAGCACGCATAGCAAATACTATCTGCGTCGCCTTTCCTCATGCGCTTGATGTTTTTAAGCCGCTTGTTTCTCAGGGAGCATCGTTGGTGGTAACGGGCAATCCCGTGCGCTCGAGCGTGATTTCTGCCGAGCGTGGGGCTGCACGTGAGCAGTTGGGCATAAGCGATGAGGAACGTCTCTTGCTGGTATTTGGCGGAAGCTTGGGAGCAGCGCATCTCAATAAAGCTCTCGCTTCGCTGAAAGCGGACATTCTTTCTCGTCCGGATGTGCATGTTATCCATTCCACTGGAGCGGATGGATATGATGAGGCACTGAGCGAGCTTCAACTCTCTGATGAGGAGCAGCATCGGTGGAACGTGGTTCCCTACATCTCTGATATGGGAGCTATGCTTGCTGCAGCAGATTTGGTGGTTTCACGCGCCGGTGCTTCTTCGGTGGCGGAGATTGCTGCACTTGCGGTTCCTTCCATTCTGGTGCCGTATCCCTTTGCAACCGCAGATCATCAAACCACAAATGCTCACTATCTAGTGGATTGTGGAGCTGCGCGTCTCGTGCCAGATGATGAACTTGATTCTCCGGTGTTTTCGTCAGAGCTTCTTGAGCTTCTCGACAGTCCTCAGGCGAGAGAGGAGATGCGTGAGGCGGCTCGTAGTCTTGCACAAGATAGAGCTGCAGAAGCTCTCGCAGACCAAGTGGAGAGTGTGGTTCCAGACACTCCATCCAATACTGATGCGATAAAGTGATATATCACGGCCAAAATTTGGCATCTCATGACAAACATCGAAGGGAGTCTCACCTATGGCTGAGGCTAAAGCTGCACTTCCTTTTGACAGTGCTCACTTCATTGGTATAGGTGGAGCTGGTATGAGCGGTATCGCGCTTGTTCTACATGAGCGCGGATGCACTGTCACCGGTTCTGATTTGAAGGCATCTCGCTATGTGCGTGAGCTCGAAGAAGCTGGTGTTGATGTACACATTGGCCACGATGCAGCCACAATCGATAAAACAAACCCTGATGTGGTAGTAACCTCTACGGCTATTCCCGAAACCAATCCTGAGGTTATTAGGGCACGCGAGCTTGGTATTGAGGTATGGCCTCGTGCAAAGATGCTAGCTGCGTTGGGGTCTGGGTTTAGTGAGGTTGCAGTTGCCGGTACGCACGGCAAAACCACCACCTCTTCCATGATTGCTTCAATGCTCGATCATCTTGGTGCTGACCCCTCATTTTTGATTGGTGGCATTGTTGAGGAATATGCCACCAACGGACGGGATGGCAAAGGTGGCTATTTTGTCTGTGAGGCGGATGAATCAGACGGATCATTTTTGTATCTCACGCCTTCAATTGCAGTCGTAACTAATGTTGAGGCCGACCATCTCGATCACTATGGCTCAATCGAAAATGTTGAGCGTGCTTTTGAGAAGTTCATGGCGCTAGTTGGCGATAAGGGCTGTGTGGTTGTCTGCGGCGATGATGAGCGTGCACTGAACGTAGCGCGGAGATGTGGCGCTCGTTTTGTGACCTACGGCATTTCTTCTACCTGTGATTATGTCTGTGCTCCCGCATCGGCTGGTCCTGGGCTTCGTACCAGCTGTACGGTTACAACACCATCGGGTGCCTCGGTTGAGGTTGTGCTTTCAGCAAATCCTGGCGTTCATAATCTGGTGAACGCAACAGCTGCCCTTGCAGTGGCAGACATACTTGAGTTTGATGTTAAGCAAGCTGCTCAGGCTCTTTCAGCGTTTCGTGGTGCACATCGTCGCTTTACGCATGTTGGAGATATTGCAGGTATCACGGTGGTAGATGACTATGGTCATCATCCTACCGAGATCGCTGCCACGCTCAAAGCAGCAGCTCAATTGGACTTCTCGCGTGTGGTTGAGTGTTTCCAGCCCCACCGTTATTCTCGTACACAAATGCTTGCACAAGAATTTGGCACCGCTTTTGATGATGCTGACATTCTTTTTGTTATGGATGTTTTCTCAGCAGGGGAAATGCCGATTCCGGGTGTCTCTGGTAGGACGGTAGCGAGCGCTGTAGCCCAGCGAGGAAAGGTGTCTTCTGTTCGCTACATTCCCAATCGCCATGAGCTCATCGATGCACTTTGTGACGAGTTACAGCCTGGCGATCTGCTCATTACGCAGGGTGCAGGTGATGTTACTGCTATTGGACCACAGATTATTGATGCGCTTCGTGAGCGTCTTGAGAAGGAGGAAGCGGCTCGGTGAGCCTGTTTAATGCCTATGTTGCGCTCTCAGGCGCAATTGATGGAGAGGTGCTCAGAGAAGAGCGCATGAGTCGTCATACCTCATGGCGTATCGGTGGTCCTGCCGCACTCTATGTCCGCGCGAATACAACGACAGCTCTTACGCGGACAATTGATGTGTTAAGTCGTGAGGGTGTGGAATGGGTCATTCTTGGTAAAGGCTCCAATGTATTGGTGAGCGATCAGGGTTATAACGGATGCGTTATAACCCTTGGTCGTGATTTTTCACGCATTAGTTCTGATGCAGGAGATGGCATCGTAACCGCAGGTGCTGACGTCGTTCTCGCTCGTCTGGTGGGAGAGGTGCTCAAACGTTCCCTTGCAGGCCTTGAATGCTGTGTTGGCATACCAGGCTGCGTTGGTGGAGCGGTTTCAATGAATGCAGGAACTGCACACGAATGGATCGGGAGCGTAGTGAGCGATGTGGTAACGCTGCGTCCCGGTCATGGTCTGGTACGTTACGATGCATCTGAGATTGCATGGGAGTATCGCAAAACTTCAATTCCTGCTAACGAGATTATTCTGGAAGCCACACTGGCGCTTACGCCGTCTGATCGCGAGAGTATTTCTCGAGAGATGAACAGGAGATTGCAGGCGCGTCATCGCACGCAGCCCACAGGAAAGCCTAGCTGTGGATCGGTCTTCCGCAACCCACCAGGGCAATCGGTGGGAAAACTGCTTGAATCATGTGGCCTTAAGGGATATTCCGTTGGCGGTGCGCAAATCTCAGATATACATGCAAACTTTATTGTCAATAATGGTGGCGCTACAGCTCAGGATGCGCTTGCAGTGATGCGCCAGATGTTCCAAAGGGTGAAAGAAGACTATGGCATTGAGCTTCAGCCAGAAGTCAAATTCCTCGGCTCGTTTACGTAGGAATACAGCCTCAGATAAGGACCGCGCGAGGTTACGTCAGTCCACTTCAGGGGCGACATCTCGTAGATCGGGAACAGCTGGGCTTGGCACTTCTCAAAAAAAGAAACGTTTGAACACGCCCGGTGGGTCCGGTGGTGGTAAAGGCTTTTTGGGCAACCGTGACAAGAACAGAAAGTCCGCCTCAACAGGCATTCCTATGCCCGCACTCATTGCGGCTGGCGTAGCTGCCCTTGCCGTGGTGGGATTGGTTGCATTGCTCGTTTTGTCGCAGCTTCCTGTGTTTGTCATTACAGCAATTGATGCAGATTCAACTGAACATGTAAATGCAGAAACTATTGCTCGTCTCGCCGAAGTAGAGGAAGGAACAACGCTTCTCAACCTCAATACTGGCGAGATAACGGCGAATGTGCAGCGCAATCCGTGGGTTGGTTCTGTAAAAATAATTCGAGAGTTCCCAGATCGTTTACGCATTGTGGTAACCGAACGTGAAGTGGGCGCCATTGTTCTGATGGGCTCTGGTGATGCGGCCTGGTGTTTGGGATCCGATGGTGTTTGGATAGAACCTGTTCAGCTCAATACGTCTGACAAACGTTCTGCAGAAGAGGTTGCGCTTGAGCGTGCATCTGAGTTGGGTTGCTTGCTTATTACCGATGTTCCATCATCGGTTTCTCCACAGGCAGGGGCTGAGGTAACGGATGATACCATCCTTGCTGTTCTGGAGTATCTCAATGGGTTCTCAGAGGATTTCCGCTCTCAGATTTCGAGCTTCTCTGCCACAAGTGTTGATGCTATTGCCTGCACCCTCACCAACGGTGTTGAGGTTTCTCTTGGCAATGCAACTGACATCAACGCCAAGGAGCGGATTATTACGCAGATCCTTGCCGAACATCCTAATCAGGTTACCTATATAAATATTCGTGTTCCATCGAGTCCGAGCTATCGTTCCATCTCTGCCGATAATGTTGTGGCAGGTTCGGGAGCACGTGTGCTCAACGAAGATGAAGAGATTACTGACAATAACGATGAGACTACTACCAGCCAGGAAAACAGTAATACCTCATCGAATTCTGAGACAAATTCAGAAGATGAATCTGATGACGCCTCACAAGAGGATGAGTCAAGCAATGAGGATTCTACCGGTGAGAGCTCCGGAGGATCTTCTGCAGAAATCGATCCCTCACTCTCGGCGGGATAGAGGCTTTTTATAGGAAAGATCTAGAAGGTTGAGGGATATTTCTGCAGGAATTTTGAAAGACTAACCTTAAACTTCAGGGTTTGAACTGCTGTAAATGGCATTATTTACCTGCAGAAACATACTTTTTTCAATTTTTACTGGTAATTGAGCGATAAGTGTGTCAACATAAATCGCTTTACCCAATACATCGAGTTTAACTTGAGCTTGAGGGTTGAGACATGGTAGCAAAGACACACAAAGCACGTAGCACAGCGTCGCGTAGGCGTTCTAAGTCGTCACACAGTGCGATACACGCGACAAAAACCACGCAAGGAGGAACCATGAACGACACCGACATCCCGAGCAACTATCTCGCCGTCATTAAGGTCGTCGGCGTGGGCGGTGGCGGCACCAACGCGGTTAACCGCATGATTGAAGAAGGCATCCGTGGTGTCGAGTTTGTGGCTATCAACACTGATGCACAGGCTCTTGCCATCTCTGACGCAGACATCAAGGTACACATCGGTACCGATATTACCAAGGGTCTTGGAGCTGGCGCCAATCCTGAGGTGGGTGCACAAGCCGCCGAGGAAAGCCGTGACGATATCAAGCAGGCGCTTGCTGGTGCAGACATGGTCTTCATTACTGCTGGCGAAGGCGGCGGTACGGGTACCGGCGCTGCTCCTGTTGTAGCAGACATCGCTAAGAACGACGTTGGTGCACTTACGGTTGCGGTTGTTACTAAGCCCTTCTCGTTTGAGGGTCGTAAACGTGCCAATGCCGCTGCAGATGGCATCAGCACCCTTTCCGATGCGGTGGATACCCTCATTGTTATTCCTAATGATCGCCTGCTTTCCATCTCTGAGAAGAAGACCACGATGCTCGAGGCCTTCCGTATGGCAGACGACGTGCTGTGCCAGGGCACTCAAGGTATCACCGATCTCATTACGGTTCCGGGCCTTATCAACCTCGACTTTGCCGATGTCTGCACTGTTATGCGTGGTGCCGGCACAGCCATGATGGGTATTGGTATTGCTTCAAGCGATAACCGTGCTGCTGATGCAGCACAGGAGGCCATCTCCAGTCCTCTGCTGGAGAGCTCCATCGATGGTGCTACACGCGTACTGCTCTCCATCGCAGGCAATAAAGATCTGGGTATCCAAGAGATCAACGACGCCGCTGATCTGGTTGCTTCAAATGTTGATCCGGATGCAAATATCATCTTCGGTACTGTTGTGGATGAGTCGCTTGGCGATCAGGTGCGCGTAACCGTTATTGCCACTGGATTTAACACTTCAAATGCACAGACTTCGTTCGATGCAGGCCTGAAGGCAGCTCCATCGCGTCCGTCTTCTAACATGACTTCCCATGCGCCGTCTCATACAAGCTCTAAGCCCGCATCATCAAGCTCGAGTTCCAATTCGGGCTTCGGTGGCGGAAATAACGACTTCGATATCCCTGAGTTCCTCAGGCGTAGTCGTTCCTAAGATGTTTCCTGAGCTTACAGAGAGAACCTGTGAAGGTGTAACCCTGCTGGGCGACTGGCGTCGTCCCTGCGGGGTTTCGCTTGCCTTTTCAGAGCGTATGGGTGGCGTTTCGTCTGTACCATACGCAAGTCTTAATCTGGGAGCTCATGTAGGAGACGATCTTGGTGCGGTAGAAGAAAACCGCAGGCGTGTTCTTACGGCAATGGGTTTGTCTGAGTTTGAGGATAACCTTATTGTTCCAAACCAGGTGCATGGAGATAACGTTTGCATTATTCACAGTTCAGATGACCATGAGCTTGCACGCGTACGGGATGAAGTGGCGCAAGGATGCGATGCTGTTGTCTGTGTTGCTTCTGATGTACCTGTTCTCATGTGTTTTGCAGACTGTGTCCCCGTTATTTTGGTCACCCCGCATGGGTTTGCAGTGATTCATTCAGGATGGCGTGGCACTATGGCAAAAATTGCGGGAAAAGCAGTGCGTGTCCTGCTCTCTGAGACTGCCTCTCAACCATCAGAGGTTCTTGCATATGTGGGTCCTCATATTGGTGCTGAAGACTATGAGGTATCAAAAGAATTGCTTGGACGATTTGTTGCTGAGTTTGGTCCACGCGTAAGAACGCATGCGCAAGGCAACTATCTCTGCTTGGCGGAGGCTATTCGTAGTGCGCTTGAAGACGAGGGGATTACCTCAGATCAAATACTTGTTTCCAACCTGTCCACACCCAGTCATACCGACAAGTTCTATTCGTATAGAGCAGAGGCGGGTACCTGCGGACGTCATGGTGCTATAGCAGCGCTCGTGTCGCCCAATGGGGTCATGGGGTAACAACAACATATCTGTTTGAACAGATGCGAGAAGAAATACGCTTGATATCTCTGAAGGAGGCGAGCAAATATGACTACAACAGAATCGTATGAGCAGTTTTCAGTTCGCCGCCGTGAAGAAATTCTTGAACGTATCTGCAGTGCAGCGCAGCGAGCTGGACGAGACCCTCAAGACATCTCGTTGGTAGCGGTCTCCAAGACTGTTGGTGCAGATCAAGTTCGTGCGGCTTTACAAGCTGGATGGCGTCATTTTGCAGAAAATAGACCTCAGGAGCTTAAGAAGAAGCTGAGCGAACTTTCAGATGAGCTTGCTGCAGCACAGGCAAGCTTCGATATGATTGGCAACCTGCAAACGAACAAGATCAATCTTGTGGTGGGTAAAGTTCGCCTTATTCATTCCATTTCATCTGAACATCTTGCTCAGGCCGTCGCTTCGCGTTCTCAGGTGCACGAGGTTGTAAGCAGAGTGCTTTTAGAAGTCAATGTTTCTGGAGAAGAGAGCAAGTCGGGATTTACGCCACAGGAGGCTTTCGATGCGCTTCCGCGTCTTATGGAGCTCGAAGGTATCTCTGTTGAAGGCCTTATGACGATGGCTCCTGCCCATAATCCAGACGCTGCCCGGCGTACTTTTTCTGGCCTGAGAGAGCTTGCTGAGCGGATGCGAGACGCTACCGGGCTTGAACTTGCAACACTTTCCTGCGGAATGAGTGATGATTTCGAGATTGCAATCGAAGAGGGCTCAACGCTGGTTAGGCTTGGAAGAGTTGCCTTTGACCCTGGCTATCAGTCTTTGGGCAAACAATAACGCAGCGCCGGTGGCTGAAGCCGGTTTGAAAGGAGGAGGGGAGCGATGAGCTTTCTCGACACACTAAAAGACAGGCTCGGTATCGATTCTGCTGACAATGGCTATTACGATGACGAGTACGATGAATATGATGAGTACGACGAGTATGACGATTACGATGAGTCTGGTCGCCGTGAAGAAGAGCCTCACTCCAGCGGTTTGTTAGGCAATACGCCTCGCCCTGAGGCAGACAGCGTCTCTGTCTATACACGCTCTGGCCGTCCTCTGGGAGGAAATGGCGCTGGCCACTCTGAGAGTATGGGAGCTGCCCGCGAGAGCTATTCCTACTCGGAGCCATCTCGTCATTATGATGAAGCTCCTTCACCGAGGCGGTATACCCCCACACCCACACGCAGCTATACACCGGCTTCCATTGAAGAGAAGCCAGTGAAGCATGAAGATCATCAGCTTACGGCAGTGCCTCGCCCAAGCTCAAGCCAGCTTCCTGCGTATGTATTGAAGCCGCAATCTTACGATGATGTTCAGTCGGTAGTTCGTCGTGTGCGCACCAATCAGCCGGTGGTTCTCTCATTCCGTACTACCAACATCGATGCCGCAAAGCGCATTTTTGACTTCTGCGCTGGTCTTGCCTGCGGCGTAGGTGGTGCCATTGAAGAGCTGGGAGATCGGTGTTTTGTAGTTTTACCTGCTGGCCGTGAGTTATCTCAGTCAGATATTGATAAGCTCGTTGCAGACGGTACTATCGTTCGCGATTAAAACGAGTGAGAGAGGGTTCTGTAAGACATGTACTCATTTGTGAGCGTTGTCATTGCGCTGCTTAACTTCTATGAGCTGCTTATTGTTTTGTGGTGCATTGCTTCGTGGATTCCGCGCAAGCCCGGTGGCATTATCGACGATATAAGCTCGGTGCTTGCACAGCTGGTTGAACCCTATCTCTCAATTTTCCGTCGGTTTATCCCAGCTATTGCTGGTATTGACTTCAGTCCTGTTATTGCTGTTGTGGTGCTTGGCGTCGTCCAACAGCTCGTTGTGGGTATACTGATCTGAACCATGAGGTCTGAGGTGTATTCCGCGTCGTTTCAACTGGAAAGGGAAAGACATGGCAATTACTCCAACTGATATCGAACAGCTTACCTTCTCCCCATCCAAGCATGGCTATGACACTGAGGAGGTGGATGCTTTCCTCGAGCAACTGACCGAGGAAGTAGGCGCCATGCTTCAGAAGATTGCCGATCTTAAGGGGCGTCTGAATGCTTCTGAACAGCAGCTTGCTGCCGCACAGGCACAAATTGCTCAGTTGGAAGACGCTGGCCAGCCTGCCGCCCTTGCTCCTGCACCAAGCAATGATTTAGGTGCTTCTGAGAGCCAGATCTCCAAGGTACTTATCGTTGCCCAGCAGAGCGCCGATCGCATGGTTGCAGAAGCTCGTGAAGCTGCTGATCAGATTCGTACCGATGCCGATCAGAAGGCACGTGAGGTTATTCGTCAGGCACTTGCCGAGAAGCAGAATGAGCTTGATGAGATTGATCGCCTGAAGCAGTCTCGTGAAGAATTCCGTGCAGAGTACAAGGCCTTGCTGCAGCACTTTATGGATGATGCAGATGCGGCATTCCCTAGCGAGGTTCTTTCTACTCCTAATGGATCTGCAAACACTTCCTACCGCGCAAGTGCTCCTTCGCCCGTAGCCACTGCTCCGGCACCCGCAACACCTGCTCCAAGTGCAACTCCTGTAAATGTTGATGATCTTGACTAAGCTCTCAATATGAGCGAGCGATAATCGCACACGAATAAAACAGGTTTATTTCCCGGCAGAATGCTTACATCAAGCTTCTGCCGGGTTTTGTTTGCTCCGCTTGTTTGAGCTGAGGTGTTACTGCATCAGAACCATGCGTACCGGCATAGCGATGGGGAATAAGAGACCCTGCATTGTCCGAGAGCGCTGAGAGTTCGGGCAATTCTGACCAAAAGCGTTTGGGCATCCAGCTTACCCGCAGGTCATAGCCACGTTGTTCTTTTCTACGTCCTTCCAGCTCCATGGCATCGTAGAAGTGCTTCCACATAGCACGAATGTATTGCTCCTCCTGTGCCAGATTGTGTGTTGAAGTAAGCTCCTCTGCAATGTGGCGATCTAACTGGGCAATGCCGCAATAACGCGCATCCTTCTCATGAAATGCTGCTACAAGATGTACGGGGTCGACCAACACAAACCGCTCGGGTCTCATACGAGCAGCAAAATATGAAGCGACAAGTGGAATCGTATGCGCGGCAGGGGAGAAACGCGCCATAAAGGTTCCGTCAGACTGCTGAGAAAAGCGCACAAACTGACGTGTTTTTTCACACTCATTGGACGTGTGACGTACCAGTCCCAAAAAAGCTGCAACCTCTTTGCACGTAATATCCTCATGAATCTGATTGCCCACGGAAAACCCCAATCGAAGGTAGCGGTGAACAATCTCTGGCATAGTGGGATTATCTGAGGCACAGGCATAGACAAGGTGACGGAGCTCTGTTTTGCTTTGCTTTTCCTTGCAAGTGACTTTAACAAATCCATTCCAAACACGCTGCACAAAGGCTTGTTCGATTTCGCGAGTGCAAGCAGGCATCTGGAAAACAACCTCGTCGAGTGCTGGCTGATATGCATCTTGTTTTACCAAGTGAAAATCACACGT
>URWR01000002.1 GCA_900551595.1 uncultured Coriobacteriaceae bacterium | reverse complement strand
CCAATAACAGCGCCGAATATCACGAGCACCTCGGATACCGCATGGTCGGCAGGTTTTATAAGTGTGGCTATAAATTCGGAACATGGTACGACATGGTGTGGATGGAAAAGCTCCTCGGTGAGCATCCGGACACGCCGCGGGATATAATTCCGTTTTCCGAACTTAGTGCCGAAACGCTGCGCAAGGCAGGTATAGAAACATGAAAAAAGCACCCCCCACGGGGTGCTTTTTTACTTCTATCAGTGCAGAAAATCGAGCTTTCGGTAAAGGAAAAAACCTGTCACAGCTCCGATGATGTTCAAAAGATAGTCCTCAATATCCGCGCTTCCGAGCATCAAAAACAGCTGCAAAAGCTCGATGACAATTATGACGATCGAGGTAAAAGCAAAAAATCGTCCGAAGCCGCGCAGCCTTCCTGCTATGCTCGGCAGCAGCAGGCCCCACGGCAGAAACAGCAGCAGATTGCCGGCGAGGGTTTTGGTCGATCCCCGAGGTTTATGATAAAATATTTGACAACGACCGCAGACTTATACGGCGTCGTGATGAAAACATAAAAGCTGAAAAACGGGATGACATTGCTGTTTGCCTTAATATACTCGGCATAGGTCATGTCAAACGTTGCGCCGATGCCCTTGAGCAGCGTAAGATACGCCAAGGCCGCGCAGTACAGGGCGAAAACGATTATCAGGATGGGTCTTTTGCCTTTGCTCATATCTTTACCTTTCGGGGATCGTGCCGCCGGTGAGGTTCATGTATTCGTCGAAGGAGCACATGCGGTCGATTATGCCGTCGTCGGTGATCTCGATTATGCGGTTTGCGACCGTCTGCGTGAGCTGGTGGTCGTGGCTTGAGAAAATGATGTTGTATTTAAATGCCTCAAGGCCGTTGTTGAGCGCGGCAATGCTCTCAAGGTCGAGGTGATTTGTCGGCTGATCGAGCACGAGGAAGTTTGCGCCCGAAAGCATCATCTTGCTTATCATGCATCTGACCTTTTCGCCGCCGGAGAGGACGCGGACCTGATTTTCGATTGCGTCGTTGTCGCTAAATAGGAAGGCACCCAGCAGGCTGCGCTGCTGCGGCACGGTCCACTTGGGCGTAACGGTGTCGATCTCTTGCAGGACGGTGTTGGACTCGGTCATGCCCTCGAGCGCGTGCTGGGCGTAGTAGGCCACGCCCACGTTAGTGCCCAGGTCTCGGGTGCCGGTAGTGGGCGGCTCCAGACCAGCGAGGATCTTCATGAGGGTGGCCTTACCGGCGCCGTGAGGGCCGACGAACGCCACGTGCTCGCCGCGGTAGAGCTTGAGGTCGATGTCGCTGTAGATGTGCTTGTCGCCGTAGGACTTGGATACACCCTCGAGGCCCACAACCATGTCGCCCGAGCGCGGCGGGTCGGGGAACTTAAAGTCGATGTGCTTATGGCCCTCGGGCAGGATGACGAGCTCCTTTTTGATCTGCTCGATCTTGCGGATGCGCTCCTGCGCCTGGGCGGCCTTGGTGGGCTTGTAGCGGAACTTGTCGACGAAGACCTGCATATGGGCGATGTCGCGCTCCTGGGCAGCACGCTTGGCGCGCATCTGCTCCAAATTGTCCTCGCGCTGCTTGAGGTAGCTGCTGTAGTTGCCGGTGTAGGTGGTCACGCGGCGGTTCTCGAGCGCGGCGACGTGGTCGACGCAGGCGTCCATAAAGGCGCGGTCGTGACTGACGATGAGGACGGCGCCGTCGTAGTTGGCGATAAAGCCGCGTAGCCAGTGGACGCTCTCGAGGTCCAGGTGGTTAGTGGGCTCGTCGAGCAGCAGCAGGTCTGGGTGGCGCAGGAAGAGCTTAGCGAGAGCGATGCGCATCTGCCAGCCGCCCGAGAACTCGGAGCACGGGCGCTCAAAGTCGGTGACTTTAAAGCCGAGACCGGACAGGATCTTGCGGGCGTTGCTCTCGAGCTCGTAGCCGCCCAGGTGCTCAAAGCGGTCCTGGACCTGGCCGTACTCGTTAAGGAGCGCGTCGACGTCCTTGCCTTGCTCGGAGAGCTCAGTGATCTGGGCCTGCAGCTCGTTGGCGCGCTCGCCCATGCGGCGGATTTCCTTTGCTGCGGCCATGACCTCAGCGAGGATCGTGGTGTCCTTTTGCTCCAGGTTAGTTTCCTGCTCTAGGTAGCCCACCTGGCAGTCCTTGGAGTACTGGACCTGGCCGGCGTCGGGGCTGTCGATGCCCATGATGATCTTTAGCATGGTGGTTTTTCCGGCGCCGTTGGGTCCCACGAGCGCAAAGCGCTCGCCGGGGTTGATCTGGAAGGACGCGCCGCTAAAGAGGACGCGCGCGCCGAAGCTTTTTTCGATCTTGTCGACCAGGAGGATCATGGTGCCGCCTTTGACCTTGTGTGCCTATATGAAAAAAGGCCCCAACTTGCGTTGGAGCCTCATTCAATGCTCGGGTGGAGACGAGGGGGATCGAACCCCTGACCTCTTGACTGCCAGTCAAGCGCTCTCCCAGCTGAGCTACGCCCCCGTGCGAAGAAGTACTATACGGGAACTCCCCCGCCGATGCAAGGACAATTTTGGAAAAACTTTCGTGATCGCCGGCGCACACGGGACCGCGCTAGCCCGCGGGGCGCCTGGCCCCCGCACGGCCCGTACGCCGGCCGACTTGGCACGCGGAACACGAACCGCCCCGTTCAACAGGGTTTTCCGTACGCCACCAGACCCATTATCGAGTCCGATTGCGAAGCGCCCCTCCCCTGCGCTTCAAAACCATGCCGGTTTACTACGATGAATTAGGAATGTCCGACAACACTCGCCTTTTGGCGTAACCGGCGGGCTCCCTACCTGCGGTTTTGCAAACGGAGAACACACGTTGCTCAGGGGTCGCCGATCCGTCGTAGTAAACAGGCATGGTTTTGAAATGACATCAGGTTGATTTCACGCATAAATATGTTGGAGCCCTGAAATATAGGCTTTAACTTTTTCTAAAACACGTCTTTTCCGCGATGCGCCTAGATTAGCTGTTGTTTAGCATCGGATTTGATCTTGCGTTGTGCGACTTGCTTGTGCATGGTAGTATTTCACGACGTGAAGCGAAGAAATTTGGCCTGAGTTGCCTTTGTTAGAATTGCATTCACCGTTCATAAGGGCTCTTGGCGCAACGGTTAGCGCAGGGGACTCATAATCCCTGGGTTGGGGGTTCGAATCCCTCTGGGCCCACCAACTTTTCGCAGGTCAGGGGCTATATTTCCTCTGGCCTGTTTTTGTATCGTTTGCTAAGAGTTGCTAATAGTCATACCTTATATGCAATAAATTATCCAATATTCTGCATTTTTATACGCAATGCATCGACAGAATTATCCATCGCCGCAGATGGTTTGAGGTAATGCGTATAACCAGTTTGCACGTTTGTGCGTCCATGAATACGCGCATTGAGCGTGTCGAGCACGCCTGCATCTTGGAGCATGGTTTCATGGACGGATCTCATGTCCTTCATGCGTGTATACGGCATTCCGTAAAGTGGCTTATCTTTCTCAAATAAGTTACGCCACCATTTACGAGAACGACCGGGATATATAGGCCATACTGGAGTTCTTGGTCCTATCACTGCCTGTTCGTATAGCTTGCTCGCAAACGGGTCTGGAATAGGTACAATGCGCGTAGAGAAGGCGTTCTTTGTTGCCTTCAAACCATCTTTCTCAGTCCATGCTTTGGTAATTGACGCATGAGCGATTAGGTCTTCCGTACCGTCGATATGAGTAATAGGGGAGAACGTTATATCATCCCACCAAAGCACGAGAACTTCTTTAACGCGAAGACCACCACCAACTAACACAAGCCATAACGGTTCAATTTTGTCCCCGTGTAAGCGATATATACGTTTAGCTACTTGCTCAGCGCCTACGACGCAGTAAATCACGCGTTTAAGCACGCGCGTGGCATGTTCTGCCTCTGAATATGTCATGCCATAGAGCCATTGTTGAATGTCTCTGTATTTCAGCTCTGACTACTTACAAGATCCAAAACGTGGTTCAATGCGCAAGCGCCATTTTTTCTCATAGCCAGTAATAGTTTCTTCGTAAACTCTTTATCTCACAGCGACGCATGAAATAGGGACAGCAGTCAGCGATAGTATGCGGATCGCCATTAGAAAGGGATGCTGTATTTCAAACACTAGGCAGCTATGCCTTTTTCAGCGCCGTCTGTGGTTCCATGAATTGTTCTGGTAACTCTTCTATATTGAGCGTTTGAGTTATAGCCGCAGCCAACTGTTATTTTCCATACACCCGTCCTAAACTCTTTCTTATAGCCGAGGCTTGAACAGGAACTCTTCTATTTTCGTGGGATAATGAAGTTACCCCTTTCGAGTCGAGGTTTCCCCTTGCCTACGTGCTGCAACACTAGCGGGGGATTTTTTGTCTACTCATCATTCTTTTTGTATGGCTTCTTTACCGGGTCGTTGTCAACAAATGACTCTTTGCCGTCGATATGTTCCATCAGGTCACTGCTAATGGAGTTGCCCATAGGATCGAGAATAAAGTCAATTCCTTTTCTGCGCGCCGCTTTTGCAGCGGGAACAAAATCACTATCTCCAGATATCAAGATAATTTGATTAACAATTCCTTCATAGGCAAGAGAAGTAATATCGATTCCCATTCTCATATCAACGCCCTTTTGCATGAATGAAATACGAAAATCTTTCTCGGATAAATCATCAACAGTTATAGAACTAGCACACAACTTTTTTACTTTGTCTGGATCAAGCATGAAATGTGGCTTTACGTCAGATAGTTTCCCCATGCGCAAGGCAACTTTTCTTTTTGTTTTTAGGGCATTGAAGAAGTCTAGTGTCCATGCGTAAGTTTCTAGCTTGCCGAAATTAATATTCTGCTTCAGGAGCGGGTGATAAACAGTGCTTTGTACAGGTGGACAGTCATAGTAGAAGATCCTGTAAAGCTCTCGCTTCGAATTGCCATCTCTTTTATTGAGGTGCTTGAAAACATAAGCGTTTAATTCATTGGCACGCTCTTCAGGAGTTTTAATCCCCCAAAGTTTCCTTGCCCGTTTTCTATAGAATCCACCATCAACAAGAATCGCTGTTTTTGTCATAAGGGACTCCAAAAAAATTAAGGCCCTTGCTTACGCACACCGCTTATCAGTGCGGGGCATATCGCATAGGGCCGAATCAATAAATACTTTAACGACCCAAGCAAATATGTGTCAAGAATTATTTACATCCCAAAATTACTACTTCGCCTCCTCTTTATCCGCTTGACGCCATACCACAACGTCTAATGGCCACCTTTTATATTCCATGGACGTCTCTGAAAACGTCCTCATATTCGTTAAGAAGTCTCATAATCTCGATGCGGAAGTTGCCATGTACATGAGCTGCGAGGTCATCGCCCAGGCCGAGCTGACCGAGTATGAACGAGAACACCTTCTTGCGAAAGCGGCACTATCGCTGTAAACAGATTTTAGGGAGACTTAACCACACCGCAACTATAAGAACAATCAGGGTAACAGCATATTTAATATATAAAGTATTCTCATAATCCTTTGGTTGGGGGTTCGAATCCTTCTGAACCCATCATCATTTAGCTGGTCGAATGTAAAATCATCCACTCTTTTCTTTCAGTTTCGTCCCCGAAAAAGTGATTGGGGACGGATTGGGGACGGGGTTGAAACACCTGAGGGACGCAAGTGAAAGATCATTTACATTCTTAAGCACTGGTAAACTCTTAATCTATTATGAGAATTATCCGCAAGATTGACTGGAGGGAAAGATACTGTCCTTCTTGCTTACTTCTTTCTATTTACGATGCCACCTAAAACGATAAGGAAAACATAGACAGCAGTAACCAAGATTGAGCCATAGAAGATCATGTATAAGAGCGTGAGCATCTTGAGGCCCTCTCTATCTTTTCCTTATCTCATGTAAACTACGCCACATGGCCAAGAAAAGGTCATCTTGCAAAAGCTTTATTGAAGCAATCAATCCCGTTTTTGCTCACGGTATTCACGCCATGTGATAAAAGCGAGGCCAACATATCCAACAAACATGATTGCCAATATAAGACCTATGCGAGTCATGCCTGCAGCAAATGATGCAAACATTCCAACACCGCAAACAAATACACCATAGGCAGATAAAACAGCTCTTTGACCTAATGTGAGACGGGACCCAAAAGAAAAGTTTTCATCTGGAGCATGGGTGTCGGAATTTGAGATATCAGTTTCTGCAGAAGGCCTCATATCTGGATGCCAAAGTGTGATGGCAAGCTCTTCATGACCTGATTGGCTTTGAGTAGCAGATGAAGTGTTTTCGGTCATATCATCTACCCTCCAATCACAGAGATGCTATCCATCATTTATATTTTCTACGTAACAGAAAGCCTTACAAGGCGTTTATAGGCATGTGGTAATGGGTTTGCCACAAGAGACACATCAAACAGTTTGTTCGCCTTAATTGATACCGAGAGCACCTTCTTCCTGCATACAAAAAAGGGCCGCACTAGAAGTAGTGCGGCCCGAAAGTAGCCAAAGAGGCTAGGGGAGAGGAGCTTCTCTTCTTAGACCTTATGAACGACGTTTGCGTGCCATTCTCAGGCCTGTAGCAATACATCCGACTGCAAGTGCAGCAAGCACGCAAACGAAGGTGTAGGTCGTTGGGTCTCCCGTCTTAGGTATGAACGGCAATACTCCAGAATCCTCACGATCCTCTTCATTGTCAGGAGGTGTCGTGGTATCGACCGCTGTAATGGCAAGTCCGTTATCAGAAACGAAGTAGCCAGCTTCACCACCTGTAGTGAATGTTGCAACTGAACCAGTTGCGTCGCCTGCAAGCGTGCCGTCGTCTTGAACTGTGAAACTCCACTCGCCTTCAATTACGTCGTACCCATCAGGAGCCTTAGTCTCGCGAATGGTGTACGTCTCACCAACAACAAGTCCTTCAAGCGCCACTGTGTTGGTCTCATCAAAGGTAATGAGACGTGGAGCTCCTCCGTCAACGAAGGTTCCGGAGATTTCAAACACTGCACCGGTAAGGGCTCCTCCGTTAGGGGATACCTTGCTCATCGATGCCTCAATGAGGGTGTCAGCCACCGTAATGGTTGCGCCATTGTCGGACATATCAATCTGAACAGCCTGTTTAATCGCATCGGAGGTATCGTCAGCAAGCTGAATACTTCCATCCTCGAATACCAAGATGTCAAAGGCAGGTACCTTCTCGTAGCCAGCAGGTGCTGTTACCTCAGTGACGGTATAGCGCGTGCCTTCAGAAGATCCGGTAACCATGAGATCGGTAAAGACACTGCCATCACTTGCTGATGTGGCAACCTTTTCTTCTGAACCATCAGGGAAGGTGCCACTCTCAGGCGTAATGCGGAACTGAGCACCAGCAAGTTCATCACCATCGGTGTTCACCTTAGCGAGCGATATCTTCAGCGGTTCATCGGCAACAACAATTGTTACGTTGTTCTGCTCAATGCTATAACCCGCAGGAATATCGCCTGTAGCTGTCAGGGTGCCATCTTCGGCAACTGAGAAGGTCAGCTCACCTGTAACCAGCTCATAGCCAGCCGGTGCAACAGTTTCGTGCAAGGTGTACGTCTGACCGCTCTTAAGTTCGGCTTTCAGAGTAAGTTTGCCCTGCTCATCAGTCGTGTAAGAGCGTGTTTCGGATTCGGTTTGACCAGCAAAGACACCCGTAATTTCAAATTGAGCATCCGCAAGTGTGGTTCCAGAATCCGTGGCGTCTACCTTGACAAGTCCAATCTCGATGGGCTCATTTGTTACCTGAACCTCAAAGCTGTTATCAGCAACCTTGGTGTAACCATTTGGAGCAAGCTGCCCGGTTACGTTGCCGTCGGCATCCACTGAACCAACAACGCTGAGAGAGCCGTCGTTGGCAACACTGATGCGCATTGTGCCTGTTACTCGTTCATAACCATCAGGAGCAGTGACTTCTGTGATGTCATAGGAGCCACCAACCATAAGTTGTGCTGTCAGATTGACCTTGCCGTCCTTATCGGTGGTGAGTTCAATTGCGTCCTGAGAGCCATTGGCAAAGGTAGAACCATCGGCAGGGGTAATGCTGAAAGTAGCTCCAGCCAGAGCCTTACCTGGCGTCTCATCATCTGCAGAAGCGAGCTTCGTTATCTGAAGTTCGACAGGTGTGTTTTCTGCGGTAATAGAAATGTTATTGCCTGCAATTGTCCAACCTTCAGGAACCTCTCCCTCTACGGTGATTTCACCTCGTTCATCCATATGGAACTTGAGTGGGCTTGTCATATGGATATAGCCCGCAGGTGCCTGCGTCTCGGTAAGCGTGTAGTCCACGCCTGTTATCAGGCCGGCATCAATAAGAGCAACACCGGAATAGGTCGTTTCATCACTCGTTATGTCAGCCGTTGTGTAGGTATGGGTGGAGTTGTTATCCATACAGAAGCCTGTAAGGGTAAAGGTTGCTCCATTCAGTGGCGTGCCATCAGCAGCACTAATCTTCAGAAGCTGAATATCCATATGGAAGTTTGTCGCCATGAATGAGAACTGGTTATCGGCGGCGCCGTCGCCGTTAAGGTCGGCGCGCTCCCAGTGATCTGGCATATCGCCAACCACCTCAAGATCGCCATTCTCAGCAACTTTAATCGTCAGGATCTCATCTGCAGGATCATAGCCGCTCGGGCCTTTGCTTTCGAAGATCTGATAAGTCGTGCCAACAACAAGCTGACCGTTCAGAACTGCGAGACCAGTGCTATCGGAAGTGAGGGTCTTTGCTGTGGTTGTGTCATCGGCAAAGGTACCATCAACCGGTGTTACCTTAAATTCAGCACCTGCAAGCGGCTGATGAACTTCATTCTGTTTGTTGATCTCAAGACTTGTAGGTTTATTAGGCACCGCATTGGAACCCGTGAGCGAAGGATTGAGATTGTTGCGACCGACAGCAACTTCCTTACTTGTAATGGCTGAACCATCGTTAGCAACACCAATATAACCAGGGGTAGGGGAGGTCTCTACAAATCGATAGGTTCCCCAGTGCAAATTACCAACACTAAGTTGTCCTTTGACGCCGTTTGCTCCCGTGCTTTTAATCCCATCGTTGGCATCGTTAAGCGTGTAGGTTCGCCCTGTTACCAAATTATCGACGACGGTCTTCCAAGTACCACCATCATTGATTTCCAATCTAAAGGTGGCGTCATTAAGGGCGTTACCCTGATCATCTGTTTTGCTCAGAGTGATTCTGCCTGGTTGTGGGGTATTTGGAATACCCTTGCCATCTTCGAATGTTGATGCAGCGCTTGTAACCGTAAAGTCAATGTCATCTCCATCAGAGACATTCTTGATGTCAAAGGTCTTGTCATCATCGTCGTTATCGATGGTAAACGTTGCGCTGAAATTGTTGGATTCATAGCCAGTATTAGAAAGCTCGGTTAAGACATAGGTGCCCTTCTCGAGATTTTGAAGCGTTAACGTACCGTCCGGAGCAGTTGTATAACGTTTGCTCGTGCTTGAAGTACCGCCTTCAGATGTGTAGACAAGCTGGAAGACAGCCCCTTCGATGGGATCGCCACTCACTGTATCGTACTTATGCAAGATAACCTCAGCCGAGAAGTCCTCATTTCCCATAGTGGCGGATACCGGCGTATTGGTGGCTGCATAGTGCGTATTCTGAGTAATCTCGAGTATCTCACTCTTAGCAGCGTCGCCTTCCGGCATAACAGCACCAGAGGTGGCGTTGGTTTCAAGGAAGTAGTATTTACCTTCAGGCAGACCATCGGAAAGCTTGGTGTACTTGCCTTCATAGGTAAGGTCATGCCCAAGAGTACTTTCAGTATTTATGGGCGTTTGGTTATTAACCGTGGTAACAATACCCTGGTTATTCGTTGTAAGACCGCTGGCTAACAGCTCATCCTCACCATCGCCATCCATATCGACTCGATAGAGAGCAAACGTGGCGCCTGCAAGAGCCTCGGCGTTAGCGCCGTTGTAATCCCCATCATCAGAGACGCGCTTTGAGAGTTGCAGCTGTCCGCGGAGCACTGGATCGATAACCGCAACATTGATGGTATAGACACCATTCTCTTCTGTGTAGGTGACATCTGAAGTGGTAGTGGCTGTGCCGTCAGTGTTGATATGAAGGTTTACATCAGCTGCTTGAGCATATCCCTTAGGCACCGTGCCAGTCTCACGAACAATATAGTCACCTGCTGGCAAACCAATAATGAGTCCGTCGTCTCGAGTAATGCCATTCCCATCATCTGTGTTTGTCGTTCCATCAACCCAGGTTGTGGTGGAATAGGTCATGCCATTTGCACCGTTTGTCCAAACGGCATAGGTAATCTGACCATCCGGAGACAGAACCGAGAGCTCAATATTAGCTAGTGCTTTAGTTTCACCCGCGAAGTCACTCTTCTTTGTAAGTGTCAAACGCGTCGGTTGGTTGGTGATAGTAGTACCTATCTGAGGATTTTCCGCAGCATTTGTTCCACCTGCACCGCTCGTCGCATAAAGCGGATAGAAACCTTCGGCAGAGCCAGTACCCGCTTGCTCAGTGGCGTAGTAGACATAGTCTTGGTTGTTTTCATTTGCGGCAGGCAAATTGCTGTATGTAAAGGTCCAGGTTCCATTGCCTTTGTCCTCCCAAGTTGGCTGGACTGGGTCAGAACCATTCTTCATCTTTACAAGCTCGCCTGTTGAACTAACGGATCCATCGGCATTCTTAACAGCACGATAGAGAACCATCGTTGGCTTTGTTTCATCAAAGCTTGGAATGATGCCGTTGGATCCATCGTCGCTCCAAACCTTTGTGCCTTGGAGATTGACCGTGCGCAAAACATTGGTAAAGGATTGCGTGCTGGAGCCAGTTCCATCAACAGTAGGTGAAACCACGTAGTAACGGTAAGTTATGCCGTTATCGTCTTCAGCAGTTGCAACTTCTTTTGCACCGTCTACGTCATAGCTACCAGGCACTTGCTCAACGACACGATATTGGTATTCGTTTTCGTCCGTGTCATATTGGGGAAGGTTATCCCAGGTAACAGTAGCCGATTCATCTTCGCTGGAGATGGTTTCAGAAACAATATTTTCATCAAGGGGTGAAGTTGCTTGCTCTTCACCATACTCCATAAGCCATGACCAGGCTGTATCTGGATCTGTAGTGAGCTTCCGCTGAAGCAGATACTTTACTGTCCAAGGATCGCCAGACCTTGGCCTTGTTCCCCATGCATCGCTCTGGTCGTTCCAAGACTTTGATGCAGATATTGAGGTGCCTTCAAGTGTGTTTGTAATCTCGCTTGTGAAGCCCCCTGTTGTTGGATTGGAAGAGTCACTTTGCGTGGGCTGATAGGGGTGGTAATCCTTGTAAATATCACCATTGTTGACACTGGAGTCTTCGGTTGGTTGTGTAATTGTTTGGTCACCGATAGCTGTTTCGACTATGCGGTATTCAATGCTAAAGAGTTCGCCTTCATGCCCACCAGTGGCTGTACCTCGTCCGCCAACAGGAAGACCAGTCCAAGAGGTGCGCCAGCCATTGGAGTCAGACAAAGTATGTGTGTAATCGGGCGAGGTAGTGCCCTGAGATGCAAGGCTATCACTGTAGCCAAGTTGTTCAAACAGAGCCCAAACATCTGTCCAGCCAATCTGATCTCCATTGGCATAGTTCACTCGTGCCTGGAGCCGAACGGTTACTTCATCAGGACGAAGGCCATAAGGATCATCTCCGTCTACCCATATCTTAGTAACCGCTGCCTGGCCTTCCAATGAATTCACAAGCTGGAATTGATTATTAGAGTTGGCAGAGACGGTTGATGATGGCCCAGTTGTAATCGTGTAATAGTCATCAGCAGTCTTACCGGAATCCCCGAGATTCATGCTGCTTAAATCTTCAGTAATACGATATTGCCAGGCCGTACCATCTGGCGCCCACTTCTCGAGATTATTGAGAGAAATGGTATAGGTATCGCCGGTGTCTGCAACGGTAAAGTAGTTGGCCTCGTCAGGTTTGTCTGACTGAAGCTGATCGGTTATATCTTCTTGTCTTCCGTTACCAATACGATAAACCGTAAGGCCCGCTTTAAACTCTTCGGCGGTCGGACGCAGACCAAAGGTATTACTAAAGTCAACCCATGTCTTTCTGCCAGTCAGATCTACATCCTCAGGCTGGTACGTATTCTTAAAGGTTACATCGGGTTCTTTGTCATCGCTGAGGACAGTACCAGTGACTTTATCCTGTGACTCAGGACACAAATTGTCAGACTGAGAGCCTTCTGTGGTGGTTTGATCGGCTGTTAAGTTGCCTGTTCCCACATAAGTTGTGTAGCCATTAATATCGCGCTCGACCACATAGTATTGCCAATAACTGCCGTCTGGAGCGTATATATCAAGGTCAGTGAAGGTGTACTGAGCTGTATTGTTGGCATCAGAACCACTCACAGTAAGGTTAGGATCTTGCGTCTTGCCAGTGAGATCATCGTTTGTAAGCGTGTGGCTCGCTACAAGTGCTGCATCACTCTTTTGACCCTCGCTGTTGATGTAATAGCGATATACGTCAAACGTTGTATTTGGATAGAGATCGCCCGCATCTCTTCCATCGAAATGCTTCTGTACGGTGAGTTGGCCCGCTGCAGAGTCATACACATTGTTAATTAAGAACGAGCCAGTTTCTCCATGGTGGATAGTAACAACACCAAAGGTAGTGATTTGAGTCACATCTTCAGTTTCAGTTTTGCCATCTACTAAACCAAGATCGGCATCATTAAAGCCGCCGGGCTGATTATAAAGACCCCAAGGAACCTCAATAGCGCGGTACTGATAAAGATTTCCATCCTCATCGTAACGAGCAAGGAGCGTTCCTTCTTCATCCTTCGGGTCGGCGCCGTTCTCACCCTCATGGGTCAATGTATAACTAAATTGGTTTGTCGTAACTGGATTGAGGTGAGAAGTCCAGGCTACAACCTGACCTTCACCAGGTTGCCATCCATCATCAGTCTTAGTGAACGTAAGTTCAGGCCAATCTGCATCAGTGGCAAGCTTCCGCTGAAGATAGATTGTGATACTTGGTAAATCTGCTTGGCTCACATTGCCCGGTATATTGCCCCAAAGCTTTGCGCCACTTGCAACAAGCGTGCTGGTAAGTGAATTTACAAACGTACCTTCCTCATGGATTGCATAGGCAGAACCATTCTCGGTAGGATCTGCATCATCAGCAGCGCTATCAACCTTAATTGCATCTTTTCCTTCACTATCTTCGGGGAGAGTCCCGTAATCAAACTTCACTGGGGCATAGTCGAGTGAATTGCCATCTGCAGACATAGATTCGCTTGCGTAATAAATGTATTCATTTCCCTTGCTGTCGTAAGCAGGTAGTCCAGCAATAGTGCATTTCTGGTTGTACTGAGGGTTATCAGCTTGCTCAACACCGTCCCACTTATAGTTGATATATCCAGGTACCTTTTCAGCAGCGGAGTATTCTGGCTGGTTGTTTTCACCCAGCGTTACGGTAACGCGATATAAGGTGAGGTAAATATCAGGACGTTGCGACAGTTGATCGTTTACGTAGTGGTCGTTCCAATTTTTATAGAACGTCACATCTCGGCTAGCTTGGCGAGTGTTGGTAAAGCTAATCGTCTTTGTGTCATGGAAATGCTGCGCACCAACGATATAGTCGCCAACCTGTTTCGAAGAGGTGTACTCACCAGCATCAGGAGCCCACTGCTCAGTTACGTCATAGTGAACGACATTTCCATTGCCGTCATACTTTGGAAGGCCAAAGAAGTGATACTCGGATTCATTTTCATCATCCGGAGTTGTAACAGTCAGTACAAGATTGTTGCCATCGAGTCGAATATCATCTGTTGTGCTGTTGAGCTGACGAGCGCCCTCACCAGAGCCATTCATAATGGGTACTTGGTTACCGCCGTCAAGCTCAACCCAAACATTTCCATTGTTGTCAATAGAAAAGACATCGGGTTCCTCAGTGCAGCTCAGGACTAATTCTGCGGTAGGACGATCATGATCAAATCCGTCATTCCAGGTTTTTGTAACCGTAAGATCCAGAAGTCCTAGGCGGCGATTACGTGCACTTACTGCACTCATACTCTCGTTATATGTTGCAGCAGCGTCTTTAGTTGCATAGACCTGATACACATGGTCGGGTGTAGCAACACGGGACGTATCAGTCATTGCATCGTAGTCCCAACCAGTATTGATCCAGTCTGTATCAATACCGAGATTTTCATAGGCCGTCGGAGCTTCATTCTTTGTAACAACGGGATACTGGGTGCCGTCGCTACCAACGAGATATTTTTCTACCAGTTTGAAATCTCGATAGGTGAGGCCACCAATAGGAACATCAACTTCCTGGTACCAGGAGTTGTCTGTAGAGAGCGTGATGTTAGGAATGACTACATCTCCAGCGTCATATGAATAGAGAGGCTCTCCCTGTTCATTGGTTGTTTGAGATTCCATATGGTGCGTAGCAACAAGATCTACGACAACGGGGAGACGGTGAGAAGCGTCGTTGCCGTCGATCCAATCTTTGGTTACACGGATCTCTGATCCCTCACCCGGACCAACAGTATTCTCGATCGTGGTAAGACGGGTCTCTGGGTCATAAGTGCGTTCAGAGTGCCATCCACTTGGAGATACCTCAAGAACAAGGTAGGAATAACGAACGCCATTGGCATCATATTTTGGCAAATTGGCAAAATCGAGGTGATAGGAACGGGTTTCCTGATAGGTGGCACCATCGAGGCCTACGATTTCGGTTGGAACTGGGTCAGTCAGGCCATCCATCGTATATTCGCCAATAAGAGTGCCGTTTTGGACGAGCTGGACCGTCACTACACCTGACGTATCAAGGTTTGGATAATCAGGATAGCCGTCATTTGCAGGCTTAATTTGTGCCATAGAGCCATCGGGCTGCTGCCAGTATTTATCAACATGCTCATCGGTAATATTTGAGAACGTGTTTGTGATGGTCTTGGTATCTTCATCAAGGGTTGAGGTGAAATTAAGAGTTTCAAGATCACCCTCAACATTGGTGAGTTGAAGTGTAAAGGTGCCTCCACCATTATCGTTGCGCTGGAAATTCGTATCCTGATCATTCAACGTTACATTTGTTTCAACCCAGCGATATTCAAGCTCTCTACCCTGGGAGTCGTATTGCGGGAACGTGTCAGAGAACGTTTGTGTGAGCGTTTCTGAATACCAACCGGTAAGGGTATGAGTCGTTGAGGTGTCTTGCCATGCGTCTTCTGTTCCCTTAAGTCTGCTTTGAGCAGTAAAGGTAACCTGAACATCCTTCAAAGAATCCTGGAACGCTGCGATTTCCCACGTCTTAGTAGCTTCAACGTTAACCGTGCCGGTAAGTCGATTGGTGACCGTGCCGCCGTTATAAATAAGCGGGTCGTTAGCTCTATCGGGAGCATTCAAATAAACTGTCTGACCATCTGCATCGGTATAGTTAGGTGCAGTATCAGTTACATTGCCGGAGGCATCAACAGTACCATAGACCTCTTCATAGCCAGGAAGCTTTGTATCCTCACGCAAAGCATAAATATATGGGTAACCATCGGGGTCATACTTCACAAGGTTATCTATTGCGCTGCCGTATTTTTCACGGAGAAGTGATCCAAGATCTACAGGATTTGGGCTGTTAGCGGACACAGTAATGCTGACATACTCCACTGTATTGAGATCAGTATCTGGAGTTATTGAGTTATCCAACTGTACGGGTGAAGCTTGCGCCGGACCAGAAGTGCCATTGGCAGCATAGCGCCACAGGGTAAAAGTTACTTCTCCGCGCTGAGTGCTATTTCCATCAAGCCAATCCTTTGTAGCACTATAGCTCGTATTGCCAATGGGGCGAATTGTCATAGAGCCGTTGTTATAAAGAGCATCTGTTGCACTGCCATGCCCTGAAGTCGGAGAATTGTTATAGGTAGGCTGATAGTGGTCGCCTTGGTCGGTGCCTGTCTGCTGGTCCTCAAACTGTATGTAGTAATCAATTGGCGCGTTTTCAATGGTATACATAGGCAAGGTGGCAGTAATAGTGGCGGTATTGCCATCCTCACTAAAGGCTATGTCGAAATCATAGTCATCATTAGTAGCCATCTGAGTGAGGGTTTGTGAGCCTATTGGTTCGCCGTTCCACTCACTACTGTTATTAATTAACGCAGAGAAGAGAAAATCTTCAGAGTAGTTACCTGCAAGGTTTTCTCCGAAAATATCTTTGAGCGTTTTATTGCCAAGCTTACCTTGAATGGTAAAGGTATAGCTTCTCTTAAGCATCAAATAGCGTTGCAATAAGGTACTGCCATCACTAGTATTGCCGCCATCTCCCTGACCATACATATAGTTTTCAGGGCAAGAATTACCATCAAAGAGACGCCAGGAGATAGTCGTCGGAGTTACTTCATCGTCATAAACAAGATTGCCATGCTCATCGTAAACAAGGTTGCCATCATCATCGCGCTGGGGTGTGCTTACCGTTGTATTGAGGGTAGTGGGGAGCCCTGAAAAGCGGACTGTCCAATTATTTACGCTCACAGAGTTGACAGTTGCCTGCTTTACCCAAGAAGGCGTTTCCCCTTCAATATGCAGTGCGTCCTTTGCTTCAGAAGTCAGATTACCGTCTGTATCGATGAGATTGGTGTAAGTTTTACCGCCATCCAAAGAGAACTGCGGAATAAAGTTAGGCTTCCACGCTTCAATAGTCGGACGACCTGCGTAATTATTGTCAGCCCAGGTAATGTCCATTGAGAGGGTACCGTTGTAGTCGGCAAATGCATATGAGGTCTTCTCGTCGGTTTCTGCCTGGGTGGAAACATCATTATTAGGAATTACGGCATTGTTTTGAGCACTTTGGTCGGAGGCATCAGGGAGTCCAAGGAGGTCTGCCAGTTCGGCAGCTGAAGGAATATGCAGCTGCGCTGTTTGTGTACGACCGTCTTGTGAGGTTTGAAGGACCCATTCCATGTCATATGCATCTTGATGAACAAGTGACGATGAAACCTGAACATCAAGGTTTATGGACGCCTGAAGAGTGGAGAGGACTTTAAGATCAGAAGAATCAGAAGCAGCCCCAACAAGATACGAAGTGCCTGTGGCGGTATCCACAGGATCAGAGAAAGCAACAATGAGCGAATTATTTTCTACTCGAGCGGTAGCAATTCGAATTGAGCTTGTCGAACCGTCGGCATTGATTTGATATACATCAAACTTTGCATTTGCATCGGAAGGGGTAATGCCTTCTGGCAGTTCTACAGAGAACGAGTCGCCAGCGATAACGGAAGCTCGGGTTTGCTCTGGATTGTCACTCCAAAGAGAGGGATCAACCTTAAAGCTCAGATTGAGGGTTGCATCAAGTTGCTCGGGAAGTATGGTTTCGGCGGAAGCGGGGGCATCAGGATCTGCGGGGACAGAAAGAGTTTCACTGAGGTTCTGATTTTGAGTATCTGAAGAATCAGCGTTGCCGGAAAGTGCTGACTGCATGCTTTCAGAGGAGTTAGTAAACGTAAGGCCTTTGCTAGAAAGTGCCAAGGCGTCTACATCGCCATTCCAAGAATGGACTTCAGTACGCTCGGCTATTTTTTGCTCTGTTTGAGCGGTATCAGACTGGTCATTGTTGGAAGTGGTGTTTTGTTGTTCGTCCTTATTATCTGTTTGTTCGGATGTTGAGGTGTTGGAAGGAGAGGTGGTTTGATCGTTAGCTGTATTAGTAGAAGAGGCATCGCCAGATTGAGAAGTCTCTTCAGAACCTGCAGTTTCCTCTTGAGAGGACGTAACCGCAGACTCCTCCTGGCCTGAATCAGATACAGCATCATCAGAGAGGTTCTCCTGATCCAAAGAAAGCTCTGTTGCTGTGTTGGAATTAAGAGCTTCAGCGAGGGCATAGCTTACTCCATCAGTCATGAAGCACTGATAAATAAGCAACAAAGAAAGGAAGACGCTCAGCACTTTCGGAGAGTAATGCTGCACAGTACGACCGAACGCGTGGGCAGCTCTCTTCATTCTTGACCGTTTAGTCTGCTTTTGCGTACTCATATAACGTCCCGCACTTCGCCAATTCCTGAAACCTCTGCGATCTATGAAGGTTCAAAAATTGGTAGGTAATTCACCTCACCTCTCGCAAGCATGGTAAGAAATATGTTGTCTATCTACTACCAAATACCTGCATATATAAAAACAGATGGTTATCATCCTACTATATGCCAACCTGGGATATTTTTAAGTTTGCTTTTAGATTTGTACATGTAATCGTTTATTTATGCGAATGGTTTAAGAGAGACGTAGGGCGAGATATTTAATGAGCTCCTTGAACCTTTGCTTGTGAGGGACACAATAAAGATTCAACTAGCACTTGAGGGTTTAATTTTTTATAAAAATGCCTTGCCACACGTATAAGTGAAAAAAGAGACAGGGGAGTAGTCCCTGTCTCTCAAACATACCTCTGGTGGGCGATGCTGGATTCGAACCAGCGACCCCATCCGTGTGAAGGATATGCTCTACCCCTGAGCCAATCGCCCATTAGCGAGGGTATTTTAGCAGAAAGCTACCTATAGTGGTCAAGTGGCTTTCTGTAATAATCATATGGACAAGTTAACTAAACCGCTTTGGGAGACTATATGCAACGCGTTTTCAATTCAAAGAACAAGAGGGATCTCTTTTCTCGAAGAGGTTTTATTACTGCGTTAGCGCTTGCGGGCAGTTATTCTGCTTCAGCTCTTTCTGGTTGCACTACAACACCTGAACAGGATGCATCATCAGAGCATGTAGATGCCACTGCTTCTCAAGATCCACCTTCCGTAGATGAGCAGATTGAACAGATACTCTCATCTCTTCCGCTTGAACAAAAGGTGTCACAACTTTTTATTGTTGCTCCAGAAGCTCTTGTAGAAAATAACCCTGTAGTTGCGGCTGGTGAAGCAACCGAGCAAGCGTTTCAAAATCGGCCAGTTGGCGGTATTTGCTACTTTGCACAAAACCTAGAAAACCCTGACCAAACAAAAGAAATGCTTGCAAATGTTGCAACGTTTTCTGAGGAAGTTGTTGGAATTCCTCCTTTTCTTGCTGTTGATGAAGAAGGGGGAACTGTTACACGAATAGCTTCTAATCCAAACTATGGCGTGAGCGATGTTGGTGATATGTGTGCAATCGGAGCTGCTGGAGATACACAGGCGGCATGGGATGCAGCTGCCTATATTGGTAATTATCTCCGCGATCTTGGTTTTAATCTTGATTTTGCTCCGGTAGCAGATATTGCTAACAATCCAGAAAGCACCACGATGACAGAGCGTTCATTCGGAGCTTCTGCCGACATTGTAAGTTCTATGACACAAGCTGCAGTTGGGGGCTTTCTTTCAACAGGTATTCTTTGCTCAGCAAAGCATTTTCCTGGTATAGGAGGAGCCGTAGGAGACTCTCATACCGATACTATCGTGAGCAATAAAACTGCCGACGAGATGGCTGAGGAAGAGCTCTTGCCTTTCAAGGCAGCTATTGCTGCTGGTGTACCTTTTATTATGGTGGGACACCTTAGTTGTCCTGCAATTACAAGAGACAATACTCCCGCTTCTCTCTCCACAGTTGTTATTCAAGATTTACTCCGCACCCAACTTGGATTTGATGGCATTGTCATTACCGATTCATTGGGTATGGGGGCAGTTACCAGCATATGTACACCTCAAGAAATAGGTGTGCGAGCACTCAATGCTGGAAATGACATGATTCTTATGCCAGAAGATTTTGAAGCAGCCTATCAAGGAGTTCTGAGTGCTCTTTCTGATGGAAGTGTTACCGAAGAGAGAATTAATCAATCGCTACGTCGCATTCTTCGCGTAAAACTAACACTTGAGCAGTAGAGTAAGTCATTAAAAATCGGGTTAATGAGCTTGAAGGGGAAGTTTCATGAAGTGTTCAGCTTGTGGGCATGAAATACCTGATGAGGCAACCTTTTGCCCCGAATGTGGGCATAAGATTTCCCCATCTGCTCTCGATGTAACGGTATTAAATGAAACAATTACACAAGAGCCAGTAGCAGAAGATTCTGCCGATGGGCTCGATGTACCTGTTGAGGAAACTTCCTCACCACTACTAAATAGGTTTTGTATCTATTGTGGTACCCCTATTCCCGAAGGATGCGGCTTCTGCCCTTCCTGTGGCAAACCAGCTCAAGCCTCTCCAAATGTTCCAGAGCAATCGGAAGCCACCTCTTTGCAGCAACCATATCAACAGGCAATCCCTTCAGAAGCTTTAGAGACCGGGGCCGCTCCTCAGAAGAAGCGTCATACCGCTGCACTGGTGGTAGGCATTCTTCTCATTGTGATTATTGTTGGTTGTGCCGGTGTTGCTACAGCACATTATTTTGGTTTACTCGGAGATCCTGAGTTTTTACGTTTCTTGCCTATGCAGGAACAGAAGCAATCTGAGGAAGAGCAAACCGACAACAATACTGATAAAAGTGACAAAGATTCTGATGAGGAAGAATCTGACAGTAAGCAAACAGCCATGGTTGAGCTCGATGATCTCACTGGCATGGCCGTGCAAACTGCACGCAGCAACCTTGCTTCAAGCAATTTAGTTGTTGGAACAATTACAACTGAATATAGTGACGAGGTAGCTAAGGATCACGTTATTTCTCAGTCGGTAGCACCGGGTGAAGTTCCCGAAGGCACGCGCGTTGATCTTGTTATATCTGATGGTCCTGATCCTAGTAAGAAGCAGGAAACTGTCTCAAAACCAACCTACACTGTTATAAACGAATGCATGACATGGCAAGAAGCAGAGCAGTATTGCGAAGAACACGGTGGACACCTTGCCACTATTGCAAATGAGGAAGAATGGAACGAAGTTCTTGCGGTCATGCAGCAAAGCGGAAAAGAGATTTTCTGGCTTGGCGGTACAAGAAGCGGGGATGATTTTACCTGGGTTGATGGCACGCCATTTACTTACAGTGTTTTTGCTTCTGGTGAGCCTAATGACGATGGCGGTAATGAAGATTATCTCGCTGTGTTTAATATCGATGGCGCATGGCGCTGGTATGACGTTCCTTCCGATCTCGACCCGTATTATCAGGCCGATCGCATTGCCTTTGTCATGGAACAGGAATAAGAAGTTATGCGGACGCAGATAACCTCTATGAAAACTATTTCACGCCGCGCGTTTATTTCACTGTGCGGTTTTGCGGGCATTGGTGCCCTCAGTGGATGCACTCAAAACACAGAGGACACATCACAGTCCAACACCAGCATGACAGACGACATATCAGAAGAACTTCAATCTGTTGCCGAAGAGACTCCAGAACAAACAGAGCCTACCGCCGAGGAATTGCGTGCAAATCTCGCGCTTACGGAAGATTATCGCGACAGTTTTGATCATGGCGAGAAGGGTCCTGAATACCAGAAATATATTGTGCTGCATGATACTGAAGGAACCGGCGATGCCGCTTCAGTCATTTCATGGTGGGACTCTAATGGCGCAGGTGTGGCAGCACATTTTGTTGTCAACACTGACGGCACTATGATGCAGTGTGTTCCGTTGGATCGCATAGCTCATCATGCTGGGTTTGGTGATACTGGCCACAATGAGTCATTTGGGGTACCCGATGAATCCCGTGACGATAAAATCGGCACCACTGAAATTGGCTCTTGGGCATCTGATTACGGTATGAATTCCTACTCAGTTGGTATCGAGATGGTCCACGTTGGTGGTGCTGGCGATTATCCTGAGGAGCAACTTGTTGCACTTGATAATCTGATTGCTTATATAGATGCGTATTATGGTTTCGAAAGTGCCATTATTGATCACAAAGAGTGGCGCTCAGGAAACTCTGATACTTCGGCAGAATTTGCTGAGTATCTCGTAAACTATAAAGATCATCGCACGCATAATGCGATGCCTGCTGAATAAGGACTGGGGGTACATACCATGTTTTGCACCAACTGTGGCACACAGCTCCCTGATGGGTCTCAATTTTGTACTGAATGCGGTCAGCCTCTGGGAGATGCTTCAGGATCCACAACACAGGTAAATGAAACAACTCCTTTGGATGATGCAACACGTGTTATGCCTTCTGCTCAACAGTCTTCTTCAGCAGACGACTCAGTGCAGTTCTGCACCAACTGTGGTGCTCGCATTCCAGATGGCTGTGCTTTCTGCGTAGAATGTGGAGCGCCGGTATATGGTTCTGAGAACACTCCAGATTCAACCGCACAAAATGTAGCTATCCCCTCAGAGATGCTCGGAAATAACTATCAGGCACCACGGCGTAAGAAGAACACAGGTCTTATTGTTGGAGCTATTATTGCTGCGGTCATTATTGTTGGATGTGGCTCCGTTGTCGGTTTGCACTATTTTGGCGTGTTTGGTGATCCTCCATTTTTGCGCTTTTTGCCAATGAAAGAGCAGCCGGCAGATACCTCTGAAGACGCCAACAAAGATGAGGAAAAAGAATCCAAGGATTCCTCTGATAAAAACTCCTCCGATTCTAAGGAATCAAAAGATTCCGACGATAAGAAGGACTCAGAAGACAAGAAGGAATCTTCGGACAGCAACGAAGATTCGTCTTCCGATTCTTCATCGAGCAACTCCTCAAGCTCTTCGAATTCATCAAGCTCATCAAAGTCAACTGGCTCTTCGGGTAATTCTTCGAGCTCGAGCACCTCAAGCAGCAGCGATTATGTGCTTCCCGATAGTGCTACACATGTGTATACAAAAGATGAGCTCTCAGGCCTTTCCAACTGGGAACTCTATATTGCTCGCAATGAGATTTATGCACGCCATGGTCGCGGATTCCAAAATCAGGACTTACGCGACTACTTTGCTGGAAAGTCTTGGTATACCGAACGCTATTCTCCTGAAGCCTTTGATAGCCAGGTTTCATTAAATTCTGTAGAGCAGCAGAACGCCGATACTATTCTTGAGATAGAGCGGGCGCGCGGTTCGCAATATATAAGCTAGTTCATTAAGAACTCCAGCAGCTGTTCTTTATAGCTTGTTTATAATTTCCCGTGATGTGTAGAAATATGCATCACGGGTTTATTACGAGAATACAAAGAGGCGAATGAGCATGTCTACACCTGAGACACCTTCTGCTAACACATCTGCAAATGGCCAGGATGATCCAAAACAGCTGTTTGGACTTCGTTTGGCTCATGTTGGAATTAACGCTGCAAGCGATGAGGAAGCAGAGGCAATAGCCGAACGTTTTCAAACTCTTATGGGTCTTAAACGCAACGTTGTTGCACCTATATCAGTCTTTTCAGATACAGCTGTTGAGATTATGAAAGGCTGTGGACGTGGCGAGCATGGACATATTGGTTTCCATGTTGACGATATTCCAGCTGCTGAAAAGTGGTTTGAAGCACGTGGATTTACCATTGACAATGATTCGCGCGCACTCAATCCCGATGGCTCTACGCATCTTGTGTATTTTAAAGAGCCCATCGGTGGATTTGCCATTCATATTACTGAGGATTAGCTCTGGCGCTACATGCTCTTCTCATAGCTTTGCGCCACAACGACCGAACGGATATACAGCTTGATAGTTCTTGCAGATAAGATATCGAAATCTTTTGGGGGTCGTACCCTCTATACACAGGCTACGTTGCAGATGAATGCTGGAGAACGTTGGGCTCTTGTTGGGCCTAACGGCTCCGGTAAAACTACCCTCTTAAAAATTTTGATGGGGGAGGAATCTGCAGACGAAGGCACTATTAGTTTTGCTCGTGATACAACCGTTGGATATCTTGAACAAGAGACAAAGCTTGCTGGCCATCAGAGTGCTTTGGCTGAAGTTATGGCATCGGCTACTGAGATTCAGCACCTCGGAGCAAAACTTACTGAATTAGAAGCGAAAATTTCCACTACCCCTGAGGGTCCTGAACTGGAAGCACTGCTTGCCGACTATGGTCGATCACGCGATAGGTTTGAGAATGCAGGTGGTTATGAGCTGGAGAGCCGTGCACGTCAAATTCTCTGCGGTCTAGGCTTTCCTGTTGATGATCTCGACAAGCCCGCCGAAGAGTTTTCTGGCGGTTGGCAAATGCGCATCTCCCTTGCAAAGCTTTTGCTGCGCCATCCCGATTTGCTTTTGCTCGACGAGCCAACCAACCATCTTGATCTTGAGAGCGTGCGTTGGCTTGAGTCGTTTTTGTCTTCTTATGACGGTGCCGTTCTTATCGTGAGCCATGACCGCGCTTTCATGGATGCTTGTGTGAGCCACGTAGCTTCCATTGAGAACCGCCGTCTTATGACCTATACCGGTAACTACAGCTCGTATCTCAAGCAACGCGAAGACAACCTCGAGCAGATGAAGGCAAAACGCGCAGCTCAGGAGCGCGAAATTGCTCACATGCAGGTTTTTGTTGATAAGTTCCGCTATAAACCAACAAAAGCAGCGCAAGCTCAGGAGCGTATGAAGCGTATTGAACAAATTAAAAAAGAGCTTGTCATACTGCCAGAAGGAACGAAAAAGGTTCACTTTTCTTTTCCTGATCCGCCGCGAACGGGCGATGAAGTAGTTAAGCTGGAAAACGTTTCGAAGTCATTTGGGCAGAACCATGTCTATGATCATGTTGATCTCAAGCTGTATCGAGGTGACCATGTTGTTTTAGTTGGCCCTAATGGTGCTGGCAAATCCACTTTGATGAAGCTTATTACCGGACAACTTCAAACGGACACCGGATCAGTTGAACTGGGGCAAAATGTTACTCAGGCTTATTACGCCCAGCATCAACTCGAAACGCTCAATGAAGCAAACACGGTATTGGGTGAACTTGATAGCGTGGCCCCGGGTTGGACGTCATCAGAAGAGCGGCGTTTGTTGGGTGCCTTTTTGTTCCACGGAGACGATGTGGAAAAACGCGTGAGTGTTCTTTCGGGAGGAGAGCGCGCCCGACTTGCCCTTGCCAAAATGCTTGTAGCCCCCGATCCATTGCTTTTGCTCGACGAGCCAACCAACCATCTGGATATTGATTCTGTTGATGTTCTTGAGCGCGCTCTTGTTTCTTTTAAAGGCACGATCGTGCTTATCTCTCACGACGAACACTTAGTACGAGCAGTTGCTAATAAAGTGGTGGATGTGCGCGATCATAAGGTCACGTTATACGACGGAGATTATGAGTACTATCTCTTCAAACGCGCTGAATTGGAATCTCGGGCTCTCCAAGAAGCCGAACAGACTGCACCGAGTAAAAAAGAAGTTGCATCGGCTCAAGAGACGCAACCACAACAGCGAACCCAAGGTCGCAACGTAAAAACTCGTGAACAACGACGTGCAGAGGCAGAGGCGCGTCAAAGGGCAAGCAGGCAATTGCGTAAGGAGCGTCAACGGCTCAAAGAAGTTGAGGCAGCATTAGCTCCCGCACAAAAACGATATCAAGAGCTTATGGAGTTAATGGCTTCAGAAGAACTTTATGCCGACTCTGAACGCTTCGATGCTTGTATGCAGGAATATACTGCTTTGTCTAAGAAAATACCTCGCCTTGAAGATGAGTGGCTCGAGCTAACAGAAATACTTGAAGAGGGAGTTCCTCAGAATGTATAAAACTGACCTGCTTACGCACATATTGCGCTATGCTGCGCTAGTTTTTCGTATTCTGGCAGCACTCCTGATCGCCCTCATCGTTGTTGTATGTCTTCCAGTCGGAGAACTTCGCCCTCTCTTGATAAGCGCTCAGAGGCTTGCTTCACACGTTGTACTACCACCATTGCGTGGACTCTTAGTTTTTGCGGTACCTACAGGAGGTGCCTTTAGGGGAGACTTAGCGATTATGGCTGTTGTTCTTCTTTGTGGTGCAAGCCTTTTGGATCGTATCCGTCGCATGAGGTGAATGCATGTATTCGATGCAACGAATCATTTCTATACTGATAACCGTCCTGTGCCTCATGATCGCTGCGATTATCCATGAGGTGGCACATGGTGCGGTAGCTTATGCCTGTGGAGACCCCACGGCAAAAGAGGCGGGGAGACTTACCCTTAACCCGCTTGCGCATATTGATCCTACCGGTTCAATTGTGCTTCCCTGTGTTATGGCGTTGCTCGGAGGACCAGTATTTGCCTATGCCCGTCCGGTACCCTATAACCCAAAACGCTTACGGCACCCGGTACGAGATGAGGTTCTCGTTGCGCTAGCTGGTCCTGCATCAAACCTTTTGCAGGCGGCTCTTGCTGCGGCAATACTGCGTTTTGGTTTTCTCGACAATCCATCTGCACTTACCTGGGTAGCTTCAAATGAAGCCATTTTGGTCGTACTCGATGTGCTTTCCACCTACATGTGGGTCAATATCTCATTGATGCTGTTCAATCTTATTCCGCTTCCACCTCTGGATGGATCGGCAATCATTTCTCCGTTGCTGCATAACAAAGCTCGTGAGATGTACTACCGCATTCAGGCCTACGCCATGCCCATTCTTATTGCAGCGCTCTATATACTTCCTTATCTGTTGGGCTGGAATCCCATTGGCGCCTATATTTCCCGTGTAGGCGGTGCTCTTTTCGACGTTCTTCTGGGGTTGTAACATGCCATCGTTTCGTGTGAAAACTCAATCGTTCAGTGGCCCCTTTGACCTGCTCTTGCAGCTTGTGGGACGTCAAAAGGTGGATATTGGAGCAATATCTATCTCTGAGGTTGCCGACCAATACCTCAATGAAATTGAGCGCATGCAGGATATGGATCTCGACGTAGCAAGCGATTTCTTACTAGTAGCTTCAACTTTGCTTGATATAAAAGCAGCCTCACTCATACCTCAGGAAAAAATAACGACAACTGATTGGGATGAAGAGGATGATCTCGCCGATCTCAGTCCCGATGAGGCGCGTGAGGTATTAGTTGCACGTCTGATGGTATATAAGCAGTTCCGAAACGCTGCAAGTGCGCTTGGCACCCGCATGGAAGCCGAGAGCCACATGCATCCACGTACAGCCGGTCCTGACCCGGAGTTTCTCAATCTTATGCCCGACTATCTTGCGGGTATGACCATGCATGGTCTCGCGGTTATCTGTGCCGATTTGGATAGCCGGCGCGAAAGCTTTCTTCTCGAAGCAGAGCACATTGCTCCACGTCGACTCCCAGTTGCGCTTACCGTTGCATCTGTTGACAGAATGACTCGCTTAAGAAGCGCCCTCACTTTTACCGATCTTTTAGGCGATAAAGCTACACCTGAAACCGTAGTTGTTACGTTCCTTGCCGTTCTTGAGCTCTTCAAACGTGGTTCGATTGACATAAAACAGCAAGAGAATTTTGGTGAAATTGATATCACGCGCATTGAAGGTGCTCCTGCATATGAGCCCGATGAAGAATTAACCAGCGTAGAGGAGCAGTAGGAATGGATAACCTCGAAACGCTCGATAACGACAGCCTTAAACCAACACTCGAAGCGCTTTTGCTTGTTGCAAACGATCCCGTAGCTGCAACTGATTTAGCACGTGTACTCGGTGTTGCTCCTGGAGAGATAGCTCAAGCGCTCGCGGAACTGTCGGCAGAATATGCGGACGCCAATAGGGGTTTTCAACTTCGTGAGGTCGCAGGCGGCTGGAGGTTTTATACGCACCCTGCCTATCATGATCAGGTGGAGTCATTCGTAATGTCATGGGATGTTCGCCGTCTTTCACAAGCAGCTCTCGAGACCCTTGCAGTTGTCGCTTACCATCAACCTGTTACACGCGAAAGTGTAAAAGCGGTTCGTGGCGTTAATTCAGACGGCGTTATCTCATCTCTTGTAGATAAAGGCCTCATTCATGAAGTTGGACGGGATAAGGAGCGAGGCCAGGCAATTCTATATGGAACAACCCAAGCTTTCTTGGAGCAATTCGGCCTGAAATCACTTCGAGAGCTCCCGGATCTTGAGCAATTTGCTCCCGATGAGGAGTCTCGCCAGTTCATTCGCGAACGTCTGTCTGCCACCAGAAATGCCAAGCCGGTGGATGAGATGGCACGCGATATCGATGAGGATAAAGACCTGGCTGGTGACGAGGGAGATCTCAATCAGGAGCAAGAACATGCTCAATAAGGACGAACAGCCAGTTCCTATGCGGCTTCAGCGCTTTTTAGCGCGAGCAGGTGTGGCGAGCCGCCGTGGTTCAGAGACACTCATGACCGCAGGCAGGGAAGCCGCCAATGGGGTGGTGATCGGTGGTATTGGAAGCAAAGTTGATCCTCTAAAGGATATTGTTGAGGTGGATGGACACCGCTGTTCTCTTGCAGATTCACCGGTGTTTTTAATGCTTAACAAGCCCGCGGGATATCTCACTACCATGCATGATCCACAAGGTCGTCCTTGTGTAGCGTCCCTTGTACCAACCAAACAGTATCCTGGGCTTTTTCCTGTAGGGCGTCTTGATAAAGATACGACGGGTCTGTTGCTTTTTACCACCGATGGCAAGATAGGACAGCAACTTCTTCATCCTTCTCATCATGCGAGAAAACACTACGTAGCACTGGTGAAAGGACGTGTATTTGATGAGGAGCTTGTTCCTCTGCGTTTGGGCATCGTATTAGACGATGGACCCTGCCAGCCTTCACCTGCAGAAATCTTGCCACAGAAATCTTCCTATGCGCGCTCTGTTGAGGCTCAAAACTTTGACGACAAAAACTACAGCGTGATTGGGATAACCTTACACGAAGGTAGGAAACATCAAGTCAAGCGTATGCTTGAAGCAATTGGCCATCCAGTGGTGCGTCTTCATCGTGATACGTTTGGCCCATTACAACTTGGAGACCTATCACGTGGCTCATGGCGAGAACTATCTGATAGTGAGATTAAGCGCATACTTTCACATCAGAAGGGCTCTTATGCCACTGTGTCACACATCAAGAGGGGAGAACGTGCGTGATTGTTGCTATTGACGGACCTGCAGGGTCTGGAAAATCCACGGTTGCTCGCACAATTGCACAACGTCGCGGCTTTATCTACCTGGACACAGGAGCAATGTATAGAAGTGTTACGTTGGCGTGCCTCGATAATCAGGTTGATATAGCTGATGCTGAGGCAGTTGCTCACATTGCATCCACTAGCACTATTTCATTTGCTTCTGACAATGATCAAACACAGCACGTTTATCTCAATGGTAAGGATGTAACCCAGGCTATTCGAGAGGAACGCGTTGACTCGGCAGTTTCTCTTGTTTCTGCCATTCCAGCAGTAAGAGATTGCATGGGAGATTTACAGCGCAAGCTAGGAGAGCAAGGAAGCATTGTTGCTGAAGGTCGAGATATTGGTACTGTTGTCTTTCCGCATGCTGAAGTGAAAGTATTTCTCACTGCAAATGCAGAGGCACGCGCTCACCGTCGTGCAGTTCAGCGTGACGGTGGCAATGCAGCACAGGCCGATAAAGCAGTGAACTCAGAAGAAGAAAAACAAATTCTTGCCAATATTGAGCGTCGGGACAAAATGGATTCAACCCGCAGCGTCGCCCCGCTTACTGCTGCTGATGATGCGGTGCAGATTGACTCTTCAAACCTTACGGTCGATGAAGTTTGCGCAAAAATCGAAACACTTATCGACGCAAAGTCCTCCCAGAATTCTTCCGAGGGCAAAACTCCCCAGAAGGCCGAGACCTCACAACAAACAACCAAACAACCGGCAAAGGCCACTCCTCAGAAGAAGGTAAAAACAACTTCTGGACCAATGCCTTGGTGGGGCAATACGATTGCCGATTATCACGCCCATCAGATTCCTGAGTTTCCCTTGGGAGCTCGCATATTTCGATGGATCGCCATCAGTGTCGTTGCCATTTTTAGTAAATTGATGTGGCGCTGGACCGTTGAAGATCGTCAAAAAATTGTAGAGGCAACCAAGGAACGTGGTGTTGTCCTCGTTATGAATCACGTTTCGATGCTCGACCCAATTGTTGCTTACTTAACTTTTGTTGCACTGGGACTCCGCATTCGCCCGATTTATAAGGACGAGTTTAACGATCAAGGGCCCCTTG
>URWR01000001.1 GCA_900551595.1 uncultured Coriobacteriaceae bacterium | reverse complement strand
CTCGGTAACCCTCACACCGCTTATGCGCGCACAAAGAAAGTGACCAGCTTCGTGAGCAAATACCAAAACGGACAGGACAATAACACCCCAGAAAATAACTGGGAGAACGGTTAAAGCCTGACTCATACTTCTAATCCTCCAATGATGGCCTCCGCGCGCTTGCGAGCAAGACGGTCGACATCCTCGAGTTGTTCTAACGACTCGACATGTTCAACATCGGTAAGGTTCATGACTTGCTCTACAACTTCAGGTATTCCCAAAAATGAAAGGTTCTTTTTCCTGAAGGCAGCGTTTGCAATCTCATTGGCTGCATTCATCGCGCAAGGAAGAGTACCTCCAGTCCTGCCCGCTTCAAAAGCGAGAGCAAGACATTTGAATGTTGTCATATCGGGTTGAGAGAACTGTAGTGGGACTTCCTGGCAAAAATCAACTGATGTAGCAGGACTTTCCCATCTATCCGGATAGCTAAAAGCGAGCTGAATAGGAATGCGCATATCCGAAGGGCCAAGCTGTGCAATAACCGATCCATCAACAAACTCAACCATAGAATGAATGCGACTCTGTGGCTGAATGAGCACCTCAATAGCATCTACCGGAACATCAAAGAGATGATGTGCTTCAAGTACCTCTAAGCCTTTGTTCATGAGCGTAGCGGAGTCAATGGTGATCTTGGGTCCCATAGACCAGCTGGGATGAGCAAGGGCTTGCTCAGGAGTCACGTCGGCTAGTTCGCTCTTTGTCTTTCCTAAAAAGGGACCTCCGGAACATGTTAACCAAATACGTGAGAGCTCCGAGTGACGCTCCCCTCTCAGACATTGAAAGATGGCTGAGTGCTCTGAATCAACCGGAATAAGTTTGCCAGGTTTCACCATGGGCATGAGCAAGTCGCCACCTGAGACAAGCGCCTCTTTATTTGCACAGGCCACGATCTTGTCGGCAGCAAGAGCATCATAGCAGGCACCAATGCCAGCCTCGCCCACAACCGCTACAAGAACACAGTCCACCTCAGGCAGTGTTGCAAGACGGCGAACAGCATCGGGGCCAAACCTCAAATCGCAGGTATCTGGAAGCTCAGTAAGAATAGGATCGTCTTTATGAGTGGCATTGGCAACTACTACATGAGGAACATGAAATTCACGCTGTACGTGAACCAGTTTCTCGCACGAAGAGAAGACTGAAAGGCCAACAACCTGGATTTTATCGGCATGGAGACGACAGACATCTAACGCCTGTGTTCCAATCGAACCAGAACATCCCAAGATTGCAACACGAAGAGGCCTGTCGAGGGTTTGGGAAGGAGCATCCTCAAATAAACTCACAGAAATCCTCCCATTCTCATAACAAAAGCTGCGGCCATGCACCCAAAGAGCATGGAATCGGAGCGATCAAGCATGCCACCGTGGCCAGGCATAAGATTACCGGAATCTTTAACACCAACTGATCTTTTAATACGAGACTCAAACAGGTCGCCAAAGACACCAAAGACCCCGCAGACAATGCCGGTAATAATTGCAGCAGGAATCGTTAACGAGCTTAGCTTCAATACTGAAATCAAAACCCAGATGAGCACAGAACCAATCATGCCACCAAAAAATCCTTCCCAGCTCTTGTTGGGAGAAATTTTGGGAGCAAGTTTATGCTTACCAAATCGTGTACCGACGATATAAGCAAATGCATCGTTAGCCCATATCGAGAGCATAACGGCGAAGGTGAAGACACCGCCTAACATGCTTGAGTCTGTGCCGCGGAAATAAATAATTGCAGTAAAAAGAAGTGAGGTGTAGAGCGGACCAAAAATGGTTACAGCAACGTCAGAAACATTGGCTCGCGGTGTTAAGACATACCAAATACCTACAGCCGTCACAAAGACATATACTGCTGCACCTGTCCAAACATAGGAAAAGCTTGCAGCAATAGGAAAAGCAAGCGAGGCAATGAGGCCGATAAGCTCATTGGGCATACGGCCTGCCATACGCATCATACGATAGAACTCAGAGCAACAAAGCCATGCATAAACACACACCAAAAGGGTGGTTGTAATCTGGCTCACCAAAAGACAAGCCAAAGTCACTACAGCATAAATTACCCCTGAGGTCGTACGCGTGAGGAAGCGTTCTGCCTTTCCGCGGGCTTGCTGACCTTTGAGTTGGCCCAAGTCATGCTTTTCTAAGCGCTTGCGTTCTCTTTCTTCACGTTCAACTTGTTTGCGCTCTTCTTTGGACTGTGTCGGCTCTCCACTCATTTCGATGTACCAACTCCTCCAAAGCGGCGCTCTCTGCCTTGATAAGAACGAAGCGCACGTAATAGGTCCCAACGCCCAAAGTCAGGCCACATTTTGTCAGTTACGTAAAACTCGGTATAAGCAAGCTGCCAGAGCAAATAATTCGAGAGGCGAAGCTCTCCTGAAGTTCTAATAAGAAGTTCAGGATCAGGCATCGAGGCTGTATAAAGCTTGGAGGACACAAGATCTTGATCAATATCCTCAATATTGATGGATCCTGCTGCAACTTCCTGAGCTATAAGCTTACAAGCACGAACAATCTCAGCACGAGAACCATAGTTCACCGCAAGCGCAAGCGTCATGCCGGTATTAGAGGCAGTTTCAGCAAGACCCTTTTTAAAGGTGTCACGCGTTTTGGCAGGAAGAGCTTCAATATCGCCGAGAAAAACGAGACGCACATTTTCACGTTCAAACAACGGCAATTCACGAACAAGTGTTGAGGCAAACAGATGCATCAGCAGATCAACTTCACGCTGTGGACGCCGCCAATTCTCAGTAGAAAATGCATAGGCACTGAGATTATCAATACCCAGACGAACACAAGCCGTGATAATTTCTCTCAGTGCTTTTACGCCTTCTTTGTGGCCTTGACTGCGATCAAGGCCACGAGCTTTAGCCCAACGACCATTGCCATCCATAATGATGGAGATGTGCTTCGGCAGCGCCTCCAGAGATATATCATCAACCGATATATCCTCAGGCGGATTTGAGAAGTAAAGCCTCAGTTTTTCTTCGTTTCTCTCCACGAGCGTTGCCTGCCTTTGCCACCGAAAGTTTAGATTTCCATAACTTCAGACTCTTTTGTCTTGAGCATTTCCTCGATCTTCTCAATATAAGAGTCGGTCAGCTTTTGAATGCGGTGCTGTTCACGCTTTACCTCGTCTTCGGAAAGCTCTTCGTTATGCTCGGCTTTGGAGTTGGCGTCACGGCGGACATTACGAACAGAAATGCGAGCCTCCTCAGCAAGCTGGCGGCACTCTTTTACCAGCTCACGACGACGCTCCTCGGTAGGACGAGGAAAAGGTAAACGGATGCATACACCATCGTTACTCGGTGTAATACCCAAATCAGAAGATGCAATAGCACGCTCAATAGCGTTGAGTGAAGTCTTATCCCACGGCTCGACAACCAGCATGCTTGCCTCAGGTACTTTTACACCGGCAAGCTGCGTAATGGGTGTCGGCTGACCATAGTAGTCAACAGTAATTGCGTCTAAAACATGAGGATTGGCGCGCCCAGTTCGCACCTTCGAAAAGTTAGCAGTTAGTGCCTTGAGGGTCTTCTCCATCCGCTCACGGGCTTTATCACAAATCTCGCTCATCGTTAGCACTCCTCCTCAACAACGGTCGTTCCAACGGGCTCACCGCGCAAGGCCTTATCAAAGACCCCAGGTTGTTCAATATTAAATACCATCATGGGCATGTGGTTGTCATGACACAAGGCTGTAGCAGTTGCATCCATAACTTTTAGATCACGCGTGAGCACATCTAAGTAAGTAATGGAATCAAACTTAGTAGCTTCAGGGTGAGTTACGGGATCCATATCGTAAATGCCATCAACTTTGGTTGCTTTCATAAGGATTTCCGCGTCGATCTCACAGGCACGCAACGCCGCAGCAGTATCGGTCGTGAAGTACGGATTACCGGTACCAGCCGCGAAGATAGTAATGCGTCCTTTTTCAAGATGACGGGTCGCACGGCGGCGAATATAACCTTCTGCAACTTCATGCATTTCAATTGCACTCATCACGCGGCACATCATGCCATGGCGCTCAAAGCAATCTTGCAATGCAAGAGAATTCATAACAGTTGCAAGCATGCCCATACAGTCAGCCTGTGCCCTATCCATTCCGGAAGCAGCGCCAGCCAAACCCCTAAAGATGTTGCCACCGCCAACAACAATGGCAATTTGAACACCTTTATCGTAGGGAACTTTAATCTCATGAGCTAAACGCTCAAGCATCTGAGGATCGATGCCATAATCCGATGATCCCATTAAAGCTTCACCGGAAAGTTTAAGAAGAACACGATGATATTTGTAGTCCGACACGCTTGAACCTCCTCGTATCGTAGTAAGACGAAACGACGAAGTCCGTCGCGACGTCCAAACGATTCTAGCAAAGCCGTAAGCTTACTCAGCAAGCTGATAGGTGAGCAGTTGCTGTAGGCACACGAAAGGGGCCGGCGCTAAGCACCGGCCCCTCTTAAGAACCAAAACTCTCTTTACTCCTGCTCGCCAAAAGCGAAGCGATCAAAAGCGAGAACCTCAATGGTATCGTCACAAGCCTTGGAAACCTTAGCAGCAAGCTCATTGACAGTTACAGAACCATCTTTGATGAACTCCTGCTCAGTAAGGACGTTGTCCTTATAGAACTTCTCGAGCTTACCAGTGGCAATGCGCTCCTGGATTGCCTCGGGCTTACCGGAATCGGCTGCCTGAGCCATATAAATGGACTTCTCATGCTCAACGACATCTGCGGGGACATCTTCACGACGAGCAGCAACAGGAGCAGCAGCAGCGACCTGCATAGCAACATCATGAGCAAAGGTCTTGAACTCCTCGTTAGAAGCAGTCTCTGGCTTGGTAAAACCAAAGGTGACAATGTCAGCAAGCTTACCACCAAGGTGGACGTAGCTCGAAAGAGCGCCGGACTCAACGGCAACACGCTTAAAGCGGTTGACCTTCATGTTCTCACCGATAACGTGAATCATCTCGGTAAGCTCGGCATCAACCGTGGACTCGCCCATTGCGCAAGCCTTCAGAGCGTCAACGTCGGCAGGATCGTTCTCGGCAACAACCTTAGCAAGGTCAGCAGCAAAACCGCAGAACTTAGGATTGGTACCGACAAAGTCAGTCTCGCAGGTAAGCTCAAGCAGAGCACCCGTACGACCATCTTCAGAAATATAAGCAGCAATGGTGCCCTCGTTGGTATCGCGACCAGCACGCTTAACGGCCTTTGCAACACCCATCTTGCGAAGAACGTCTACGGCCTTCTCAAGATCACCCTCGGCCTCAACAAGAGCCTTCTTGCACTCCATCATAGGAGAGTCGGTCATCTCACGAAGCTGCTTAACAAGAGCTGCAGTAATCTGGGCCATGGTATGCCTCCTCAAAAGCTAAATATCAAAGCGTAAGAAATAATTACTCTGCTGCGGGAGCTTCGGCAGCCTCGTCAGTACCAGCCATCTCTGCCTCAGAGATCTGCTCCTTACCAGAGCCAGCAAGGCAAGCGTCGGCAACAAGCTCGCACATCAAAGAAACGGAACGGATAGCATCGTCGTTGGCAGGAATGCCGTAATCGATGACATCAGGATCAGAGTTGGTATCCAGAAGACCAACAACCGGGATGTGGAGACGATTTGCCTCGCGAACAGCAAGCTCCTCACGCTTGGTATCAACCACAAAGATAGCCTGAGGAATGGCCTTCATATCACGACCGCCACCGAGGTTGCGCTGAAGCTTCTCGAGCTCCTTACCGAGAACAGCCTGCTCCTTCTTGGGGAGAGCAGCCATACGACCATCCTCGACCATAGCCTCGAGCTCCTCCATGCGATCAATACGGGAGCGAATGGTTACGAAGTTGGTGAGCATGCCGCCGAGCCAACGCTGGTTGATATAAGGCATGCCGCAACGCTCAGCCTGAGTAGCGATCGGCTCCTGCGCCTGCTTCTTGGTGCCAACGAAAAGAACATTGCCACCCTTTGCAGTAACGCTCTTAAGGAAAGAATAAGCCTTGTCAGCATCAACAATGGTCTGCTTGAGGTCGAGAATATAGATGTCGTTGCGCTCACCGAAGATGTAAGGCTTCATCTTGGGGTTCCAACGACGGGTCTGGTGACCATAATGGCAGCCAGCTTCAAGCAGCGTACGAATGTTAATCTTAACAGCCATGTTTAAACCTCCAGTTGGTTGGCCTCCGCGCAGGTCTACCCTATCCGACCACTTATCGTGTGGCTTCTCACGATAAGCACCATGGCGGATAAGTCGCCACGCGTGTGAATTAATATGCTGTGCAGACACACAACTTTTGGAAGTATAGCAGCTTTTTCTCTAACTTCCTAGGATTTACTTATCCTTCACCTCTTGGATGTGCCTGACGAGCTATCCCTTTGAGTCGTTCTACCGAAACGTGTGTATATATCTGCGTCGTTGCAAGATTTTCATGACCGAGCAACTCTTGGACACTTCTCAGATCTGCTCCACCATCCAAAAGAACCGTTGCAAATGTGTGGCGCATGGCATGAGGCGTAAGAGAAGGGTCGAGTCCAGCTTCAGACACACGCGTCTCAAAGACAGAACGTAAGGCGGCAGCAGACATTCGTCTTCCTCTTGTTGAAAGAAAAAACCCTTGATCCCCCGGCATTTTTCTCTTTGCAACATACAAGGGTCTGACGTTTTCAAGATACTTAGAGAGAGCTGAGAGAGCTGCAGGATAAAGCGGGACGATACGTTCCTTGGACCCTTTGCCAAAAAGCCGCACTTGACCGGAGGAAAAATCAATATCCCCCACATCGAGATTGGATACTTCTGAAATGCGCGCCCCAGAAGCATACATAAGCTCAAGAATTGCTCTATCGCGAATATCTTTAGGTTGAGAACCCTCACACGTAGCAAGTAGCCTACGAACTTGTCCGTCACTCATAACATGAGGTAGGCTCTTAGAAATTTTTGGGCTCGAAATGGCAGCTGCTACATCTTCTGTAGACTTTCCTTCCCGTACAAGCCACGCAAAGAAAGAACGCAGTGCCGAAAGCCGCCTGTTAACCGTTCTCTCTGAATACTGTGCCCGTGTAAGCTCAGCGAGGTAACCTCGAAGTTGGCGATGAGAAACACTGAGTGGATTTATACCCTCCCGCTTACACCATAGGCCGAATTGTTCAAGATCTCCCTCATAAGCTTTTACGGTGCGACTTGATAAGTTGCGAACACCAGTAAGCTGAGAGAGAAATTCAGCAACTAACGTCTGATAGGCCTGGAGTGTAGCCTCACGCGAAGCAGCATCATTCATGCTCAAACACCGTATTATCTATGGCACAAGCACCCTCACTAAAGAGATCTGCACGAGAATCGATATAGGCGGTGAGATCTTCAAGGGCTCGCGTAGCATACGCTGCATAGCGTTCGCGTTTGCGACGAGGAGCATGTTCAAGTGGAGGGAAAATTCCAAAGTTTACGTGCATGGGCTGATAGTTATCTGTCGCCTCACTTGTCGCCCACTGTACAAGAGATCCAAAAGCACCTGTTTTGGGAAGCTCAACATATGACGCACCAGTAAGCTGAGCATAAGTGTTAAGTGCAGCCAGCAGTCCTGATGCAATAGCCTCGGTATAGCCCTCTGTCCCGGTTATCTGTCCTGCAAACCGCGTAGTAGTACAAGGGATAGCAAAGGTGGCATCTAACACCTTGGGAGAATCAATAAATGAATTACGATGCATCACGCCATATCGGAAAAACTCTGCATGTTCAAGACCTGGAATCATTCTAAAAACACGACGTTGCTCGGGCCACGTAAGATTTGTTTGAAATCCGACTAAGTTATAAGCTGCAGCACTGCTTGTTTCAGCACGTAGTTGTACGGCTGCCCAGGGACGTTTTTGAGTTGCAGGATCAATAAGACCAACCGGCTTAAGTGCGCCAAATCGCAATGAATCAATTCCTGTGCGCGCTATCTCCTCTACAGGTTGACAAGCACAAAAGAGATCGGTCTGTTCAAAGGAACGCGCAATAACGCGATCTGCCGATACAAGCTCGTGAATAAAGGCTTCGTATTGCTCACGATTCATCGGACAGTTGAGATAATCGCCACTGCCTTCTTGTTCATAGCGAGACTGAGCAAAAACAATGTTGCGATCGATGGTTGTGGCATCAACAATGGGTGCAGCAGCATCATAAAACGAACCATACTGACCACCCACTGCGTCAAGAATTGCTTCAAATAAGGTGTCAGAACAGAGAGGGCCAGCGGCTATAACTGCAGGGCCCTGTGGGATTTCGGTTGCTTCTTCTCTTACAAGAGTAATGTGTGGGTTACACTCAATTGCTTCAGTAACCTTTTGGGAAAACTCTTCTCGGTCCACCGCAAGAGCCCCGCCAGCTTGTACACGTGAAGAAAGTGCAATCTCCATGAGTAAAGAGCCCATAAGAACAAGTTCACGTTTGAGCAAACCAGCAGCAGAATCAAAGCGAAGTGACTTGAGCGAGTTGGAACAAACAAGCTCGGCTAAGCCATCCGTGTGATGTGCTGGAGAAGACATCAAAGGCCGTTGTTCAATCAACCGCACAGAGACATTACGCTTTGCTAGTTGAAGAGCACATTCACACCCAGCAAGGCCTCCACCTATGACAACTACTTCTTGATCAGATAGTACTTCTGAGTCAGCCATCTGATTCCCTTCTTACCATCGAAGCCTTTTGGATGTGCTCCGGAAGATATACCTTATTTGTAGGTGAATATCTTCCATCAGGAAGACGCTTTACAAGGCCGTGCATTTCATAATCAGAGAGAGTCTTCACAATCGTGAGGACATCTATACCCAAACGTGTTGCCAGCTCATCAGGACGCGTAGGACATGCAACCAGAGCCGAAAGAACTCTTCCTCGGTCGGGCAATTCATCCCTGGTAGCAAGTCGTGTTACACCAAAATCGAGCGAAAGTTTAACTTCTAAAGCCATTTCATCTGAAATTATTGATGCACCCTGCTCAATGAGCTGATTGGTTCCTCGAGATGATGGTGAAAAGATAGGACCAGGTATTGCATAAAGTTCTTTTCCAAGATCAGCTGCAGCACTTGCAGTACTGAAGGTGCCAGAAGGAATGCCGGCCTCAGCCACCACAAGCACCTGGCAAAGCGCGGCAATTACTCGATTACGTTTTGGAAAGGCATATCTTCTTGGTGGAGCGCCCCAGTGTTCAAGAGATACAACGACACCGGCCCCAGATGTAGCTTTACGAAAAATAGCTTCGGACGAGTGGGGGTAGATCATATCGGCCCCACATCCTGAGACAATGATAATTTGCCCGCCTGCACTCAGCGCAGAAGTGAGTGCGGCACAGTCACACCCCATAGCACCACCTGATAAAAGAGGGATGCCACACTCTGCTGCCACTCTTCCCAACATCTCAGACACACTCAACCCATAAGGCGTTGCTCTACGTGCTCCAATGACAGCAAGAGAAGGCTGCGTGAGAATACTTAGATCCCCTACACCATATAGTTTGGAAACATCTCCAAGCCCATCTAAGGCATCCGGCCAAGCCTCATCACCCTGATGCAGCTCGAAAGAATTATTTGACGTCATGCTGTCTCCTACGCATTTATCTCCATACGATATGCCAGAGCAAGCGAAATATCGTCTTCCTGAATGTATTCACGTTCTGCTAAGTCGGCAATTGTCCTTGCTATGTGAACAAGTCGCGTCATACCTCGTCCACCAAATCCAAGTTGTTGAGCAGCATGAATAAGATATTTTCTCGCTCGTTCATCCAGCCATTTATACGTGAGGGTGTTGCACGTACTGCATTCTTTCTCGCGTCGCCAACGTGCAAAACTTCTTCCAGCCAGCACTCGTTGAGCCATCTCATTTGAGGAAAGGCTGGTTGTTTGTGCTACCAACTCATCGCTTGATGGTTGCATCACACTAAGCCTCATATCAATTCTGTCCAAAAGAGGACCCTTAAGCTTGGCCATATAACGAGTTATTGCAGTTGGTGTGCATGAACATTCATGAGTCGGATCACCATAATGGCCACAAGGGCAAGGGTTTGTTGCTGCCACAAGCATAAAACGAGAAGGAAATACATACGTACCATCCACACGAACAAGACGAATTAAGCCCTCTTCAAGAGGTTGTCGTAATGCTTGAAGCGCATTGGATGGGAATTCTGCGAGCTCATCTAAAAACAGTACACCCATATGAGCAAGGGAAATCTCCCCTGGCATTACCGGCCGTCCCCCACCAACAAGTCCAGAAACAGATATTGAGTGGTGGGGAGCTCTGAAAGGAGGGATACCCGCAGCAAGATCTTCTAAGGATAAATTTGCCACAGAATGAACTCGCATGGCTTCTAGCATTGCATCTTTATCCAGCCTAGGAAGTATAGTTGGAAGGCGTTGTGCCAGCATTGTTTTACCAGCCCCTGGAGGACCGACCATAATTATTCCCAGCGAGCCCGTAGCTGCAATTACCAAAGCCTCCTTCGCAAGTTCTTGACCTTTCACTTCTGAGTAATCAAGCGAATGACTATTTGGATGATCAGTTTGAAGGGATGTAGTTACGTGGCGTGTAAGAGATCGTTCACTGGAAGGTAGACGTAAATCTGACAGTTGTCTTACATGCTCAAACGGAATGTCTATAAGTGAAGTATCAGTCCCACTAGCGCTGCAGAGAACGAGTTGTTTTTCTTTTGCCAGAAGCGCATAAGCAACCATACCGCGCACCGGTCTCACCAAACCGTCAAGTGCAAGTTCTCCAACTAAGAGCCTTCCTGCAAGAGCATCTGACGATATTTGCCCTGTTGCTTGAAGGAGTGCTGCGGCAATAGGGAGATCAAGTCCAGTGCCTGTTTTGCGAATATCACTAGGCGCAAGATTTACCGTGATATGAACCCGAGGCATGGTAAAACCACTTGAACGAATAGCACATCGAATGCGAGAACGAGCTTCCAACACAGCAGCATCAGGCATTCCTACAATAGTGAGACCAGGTATTCCTCCAGAAATATTCACTTCAACTGAAATGGGAATTGCTTCTGCGCCCCTTATGACAGCTGATTGTATGGGAGCAAAAGCCTCAGATGCTAATCCTCCCACGAGTATGCTCCTATAAGATGACGAAGCCGAGCTAATGATTCACCAACGATATTGATGGCTATAACATCAAAACGCACTGCATCATATTCGGAGTGTAGAGCCAAATACATAAGAGCAATCTTGCGGTAACGTTGCTGTTTTCGTTTTCCAACAGCAATTTCAGGCATGGTGTTTTCAGAATCATGAAGCGCTAAACGTGTTTTTACCTCCACCAAAACCACTTCATTTAAAGATTGGACAACGTCGGTGGAGTCTTGTTCGAGGTTTGTACATTTCTTTGGAGTGTCTGGTTTTCCAGATACAACCGAAATGCATTCTGAGTGCTGTAATTCAGAAAAGCCGTCCGAAGTCACATGTTTTTCTGGAAATTCATGCGGCGCGAGTGTAACGATATCCGCTTCTCCAGCATTGGAAACCCAATTTCTATCAAGGATTGTATAGCCCCTCCGCTCGAGAAACGCAGCAGCAATATCCTCCCCTTCTAGGCCGATTTCTCGGGCGCTATATTCACTGAGTAGCTTACCTTGAGATCTTTTCGAAAACTGTTTCGTGGAGGTCTTCTGAGATATGAGCTGTCTTTCGAAGGTCTGAGACATCTGAACTCCCTTCTCAAAGATTGAGTAGAGAAAGGATTTCAGACACTACTTACAGATTTCTTGACGCAAACAGTCTGATTTCGAACAGGTCTTATAGCAAAGACCTATGTAAAACAGTGAGCATCCTGCTTATCTGCCCAATTGAAGCATCAACATATAAGTAGTTGTTCGTTACTTGTTAGTTATTCAAAAAATTTTGACAGAAGCTACGCCGATGCAGAGGAGTAAGGCCTAACTTTTGTATAGCTGCAATATGATCCGGTGATGCATACCCTTTTGACTCTGCGAAATGATAACCAGGATATTGGGCATCAAACGCCACCATCAAAGCATCGCGTGTGACTTTAGCCACAATTGAAGCGGCGGCTATACAGGCAACGCGAGCATCTCCTTTGACCAAAGCATGTTCTCGTGGATGAATATGCATCGGATTACCGTCAACAAGAACGGCGTCGGGAACACTATGAGTCTCTTCAACAGCCTGTTTCATGGCCATTCGTAGTGATACGGCCATTCCTGCAGCGTCAATTGAGGTGTTCTCTATATGTGCAATACCTATTGCTATGGCACAATCTGCAATTTGTACTGCCAGTTCTTCCCGACGTTGAGGCGAAAGCTTTTTTGAATCATTAAGACCCCAAATAATGGGTTCATCAGGCAAGGCAACAGCTGCAACTGTGAGAGGACCGGCAACTGCTCCACGACCCACTTCATCTACTCCCACAATAATGCCTGAACCACCAATCTTATGCATGAGGTCATACATAGCCAGTACGCGTTTCCGCTCATGCACCTCTCGTTCATAGCGCCTACAAGCTGTACTCAAAGCCTTTTGCACTTGCTTTCGTTCATCAGCTTTGTAGCGCTCACACAAATCTGGCAGCTGTTCGAATGAAGCAGAGCGGAGTGCTTGTATTCTTGCCTGTGCAGATTCTTTTTGCTCTGACATATCCACTCCACTCTTTACACTCTAAGAAAAAGGGCTGCCCAAGGACAGCCCCAATCAAACAAATGAAAATCTCGCTTAGCGCTTCTCGCGAATACGAGCTGCCTTGCCAACACGATCGCGCAGGTAATAAAGCTTTGCACGACGGATGTCACCATGACGGACAACGTCAAGCTTAGCAATCTTGGGGCTATGCAGCGGGAAAGTACGCTCAACGCCAACACCAAATGAAAGCTTACGCACGGTAAAGGTCTCACGAGCACCAGCACCGCTCATACGAATAACATCGCCCTCGAAGACCTGAATACGCTCACGATCGCCTTCCTTAATGCGATAGTGAACCTTTACGTGATCACCAATCTGAACCGTCGGAATATCCTCACGGATCTGGCGACGCTCAATAGCGCGGATGTAATCCATTTGTTTCCTCATCTCTACACTAGAGGTGCCGACCAAAGAGAACGGCACATAGGTTTACACACAGCGAATTAGTATACCAGGTTAAACGCAATCCGCAATATCTACACGCAAAAGCCGACAACAACACCCTGAGAAAGATCGGGCGCACTATAGCCATACGGATAGCCCGTGCTCAACACATTGTAAAAATAACGTCCATCGAGGTTCTGATAAACAAAGAAAAATGGTGTTCTATATGACCAAGACGTCTCATTACCTTGATACGTGCGGATCAAGGTGTCGCTTGGATCGGAAGATGACGTAACTTTTGCTTGAGCAAACCGTTCGTACTGTTCACCTTCAGCATTAGGCACTGCGTCGAGATAAGCATAGTCAGCACCGTATTCGTGCTCAAACCAGTTAATTTGTCCACAGACTTCTCGAGCAGAGAACAGCCAAACGTAATCTGAGGTAGCGCTCACTGCAGATGCATCACGCGCTCCCCCAACATTGTTGGTGAGCTTCTCAACACTTACCAGATGTTCGCGCAAATCCGTTGGAAATAAATCCAACGCATCTCCGTTAAGCCAAGCGCGAAGTTCGCAAGATTGCCACCCGCCTGCATTGTCGCCATTTGAGTTCACAGGACGGTTTGCGATGGCTTGCATAGTAATAAAGGTGAGTCCCGCCTTGCCAGTACCATCACTCTTGTCATCATGGCGAATACCAACAAGCTGAGCTGATACAACCATTCCATTTGAAAGCTCAATTTGTATTTCATCATCACTGAGAGAGCCGTTAGCATCTACCAGTCCATAAGACTGAGCAATAGAGCGACCTTCTTCATCAGTAGGTGCAGCACTTATCTCTGCAGAAATATCTGAAAGTTCACTCCACGAGTAATCTGACAGATGGAGATCATCGGAGTTAGCCTTCTCATTTGAAGAAGTGAGCGTATCAGGGTTATCGTCAGAACCTGAAACAAAAGGCAGACTATGTCCGGTACTCACAAACCAAACTGCCCCTACGCCAACAGCCAAAATGACCAATGAAATGAGAAGACGTAGTACTGCAAAGCCTTTTTTCACGAATGCTCTCCCATCCTCCAGGCGCGAGGGATTTTAATGTTTTGATACATGCGTATAGCATAGCGGTCGGTCATACCAGAAACAAAGTCTGCAACTTGAATATCGGGATGCTTTGTTGCATGACGACGATACTCATCGGGCACCTGATCAAGGTGTTCCATAAAATAATGGAACAAATCAATGATCAACTGGCGTGCCTTTGGTTCATCCACCTTAGCATCACTCTCGGTATAGATATGCTCACGCAAGAAAGATCGAAGTTGCATCATTGCATTCCATACATCATCTGACATACGGATATCATTCATATCTGAGCTCGTATATACCACATCACGAACCATGGTAGCTATACGCTCAGAAGAGGTTGTGCCAAGTATGGCTAGAGGTTCTCGCGGCAAATCTGATTCACGAAGCAAGCCGGCCCGTTCAGCATCATCAATGTCATGGGTCACATAGGCGATTCTATCCGAAAGCGCTACCAGTCTGCCTTCAAGGGTGCTTGCCTTACGACTGCCTGTATGACATAAGATCCCATCAACAACCTCACGAGATAAGTTGAGCCCCTGTCCATCCTTTTCAAGCACTTGAACAACTCGTGCGCTCTGCACGTTATGACGAAACAGCGTTTTGCCTTTTGAGGATTCAGGATCAATCCCTCGCCATTCGGACAAAGCCCGCGACAATGCACCCTCCCCAGCATGACCAAACGGCGTATGTCCAAGATCATGCCCTAAGGCAATTGCCTCGGTTAGATCTTCGTTAAGGCCTAAAGAGCGAGCAATATCTCGTGAAATCTGCATGACCTCAAGAGAGTGTGTAAGGCGCGTTCGATAATGGTCTCCTTCTGGCGCAAGAAAGACCTGTGTTTTATGAGCTAATCTGCGAAAACTTTTGCAATGCAAAATACGGTCGCGATCTCTTTGAAAGCACGTACGAAGTGGATCCAAAGGTTCATCTTTATATCGACCCTGAGACTCATCGGCAAAACAAGCAAACTTGCTAAGATGCTCATGCTCAAAGCGCTCACAGGCAATACGATCAACAACCATAGTCACCACCTCTATAGCTCACTGTAATAGCACTTTACAGCGTAACTCTTAGGTATTACAGATCAAAAAAGAGGGAGAGCCCAATGGACTCTCCCTCCCTACTCACACATTCCGCGGATAGGTCCGTGAATTACTTATCCCTCGAAATAGCGCCACCGTTTGCTGCGATCTTTGCCTGAGCAGCGGTGAGACGTGCGATAGGTACACGATAGGGCGAGCAGCTGACGTAATCTACACCGTCGTCATAGTAGGTGTGGATGGAATCAGGATCGCCACCAGTCTCGCCACAGACGCCGCAAACAATCTTAGGATTGGCGGTGCGACCACCCTGAAGAGCAATCTTGATGAGCTTGTTAACGCCATCATCAAGCGTCTCAAACGGGTTGGTAGCAAGAATCTTCTTGCGCAGATACATGGGGATGAAGGCGCTCTCAACGTCGTCACGAGAGAAGCCAAACGTGGTCTGCGTAAGGTCGTTGGTGCCAAAGCTGAAGAAGTCAGCATACTGACCAATCTCATCAGCCTCAAGAGCAGCGCGCGGAAGCTCGATCATGGTGCCCACAGGAATGTTGAGCTCCATGCCATACTTGTCAGCAACTTCCTGGACGCCCTTAAGAATCTGCTCACGAAGCATAGCAAGCTCGTTAGCAGTAGAAACCAGCGGAACCATAATCTCGGGCTTAGGATCAAGACCACGGCTCTTGAGCTCAGCAGCAGCGCTTGCGATAGCACGTACCTGCATATCAGTGAGCTCAGGATAAACGATGCCAAGACGGCAACCACGCAGACCAAGCATCGGGTTAGCCTCAGTCATGGAATCGATACGACGGAGCAGATCGCGCTTCTCAGCAATTTCAGACTTAGCAGCACCCTTGTCCTCGAGATGAGCAAGCTCAACAGCAAGGTCACGAGGATTGTCAAGGAACTCATGCAGAGGCGGATCGAGCAGGCGGACAATGACCGTCTTGCCGTCCATGGCCTCAAACATGCTCAGGAAGTCACCCTTCTGAGCATCGAGAAGCTTGCCAAGTGCACGCTCCTTAATGCCATCGCTCTCAGCGAGAATGAACGACTGGATGATCTGCTTACGCTCGCCAAGGAACATGTGCTCGGTACGGCAAAGACCAATGCCCTCAGCACCGAAGTCACGAGAGAGCTGAGCATCTGCAGGGTTATCTGCGTTAGCACGGACGCCCATAACTGCACCGCGAGAAGGATCGAGACGAATCTCGTCTGCCCACTCAAGGATTGTCTCAAGGTCGCCTGTAAGCTCAGGACGAACGAGGGCTACAGAGCCGAGAATGACGCGGCCGGTTGTACCGTCGATGGAAATAACGTCACCCTCGTGGAGAACCACGTCGGTGCCAGAGACGCGAGCCTCTTTCTTGGTTGCGTCGATCTTAAGTGCCTCAACACCGCAGACGCAAGGTGCACCCATGCCACGGGCAATAACGGCAGCATGGCTGGTCTTGCCACCATGGCTGGTGAGAATGCCCTCAGCAGCAACCATGCCCTTAAGGTCGTCAGGGTTGGTCTCCCAGCGGACAAGGATGCACGGACGATTGTCCTCAGCAAACTTCACAGCATCATCAGAGGAGAAGACAACCTCACCAACAGCGGCACCAGGGCTTGCATTCAGACCAGTAGCGAGAACCTCAAGATCTGCATTGGGGTCAAGCTGTGGGTGCAGGAGCTGATCGAGCTGCTCAGGATTGACACGCTGAACTGCCTCTTCCTTAGAGATGCGACCCTCGCGCTCCATATCAATAGCGACCTTCAGAGCAGAAAGAGCGGTGCGCTTACCAACGCGGGTCTGCAGCATCCAAAGCTTGCCCTGCTCAATGGTGAACTCAATGTCCATCATGTCGCGATAGTGATCCTCGAGCACCTCGAAAATGTGATAAAGCTCGTTACCAGCCTCTTCAAGGGCAGGGATCTTACGAAGGTCAGCGATAGGCTCGGTGTTACGAATACCAGCAACAACGTCCTCGCCCTGAGCGTTTACCAGGAAGTCGCCATAGCGCTCGTTTGTACCGTCAGCCGGGTTACGGGTGAAGGCTACGCCAGTTGCAGAAGTATCACCCTTGTTACCAAAGACCATAACCTGAACGTTTACAGCGGTACCAAGGTCATCGGGGATCTTGTTCTGCTTACGGTAGAGAATGGCGCGCTCATTCATCCAAGAACCAAAGACAGCCTGCTCAGCAAGGCGAAGCTGCAGATAAGGATCGGAGGGGAATACTGCCCTACCGTCAACAACAACCTCAGGATGCTCTTTTACGTCAACATTCTTGGCGAAAATATCCTTGAACTCAGCAACGAGCTTCTCGAGATCTTCGGCCGTAAGGTCGGTGTCGTTCTTGACACCCTTCTTCAGCTTAAGAGAAGTAATGGCGTTCTCAAACAGGTCGGAGTCGACACCCATTACGACGTTAGAGAACATCTGGATGAAGCGACGATATGAGTCCCAGCCAAAACGAGGATTCTCTGTCTGAGCAATGAGGCCATGAACAGAGACATCATTCAGACCAAGGTTAAGAACGGTGTCCATCATGCCAGGCATGGAGAAAGGAGCGCCAGAGCGAACGGAGACCAGCAGAGGATCCTCAGCATCTCCCAGCTTCTTACCCATACGCTCTTCGAGGTCTTTACGAGCCTCATCAATCTCATCAAGAACGCCCTCAGGCCAAACATTGCCAGCAGATGAATATGCAACACACGTCTGGCAGGTAATTGAAAATCCCGGAGGAACTGGAAGACCGATCTTGGCCATCTCAGCAAGGTTTGCTCCCTTACCGCCGACAACGTATTTGGCCTCATCGACGGTATTTCCAGCAACTTCTGTTACATCGTTGCCGGAGGCGTCCTTGCCGAAGCGATATACGTGCTTGGTTTCAGACATCTAAACTCCTCGTCTCTTACACACACCAGATTAAGTGTGCATTCTTGCTCTGCATTCAGCCTTTACAGGAGGCGAACGCAAGACTCACTTTCCCTATTGTCCGATACTCAGTCAGGATGTGAAGCGTGAATACGTTGGCGGATCAATTTCATCCGTAGACGGAGCATTCATATAAAGGACTTGACAAAAAGAAAAAACAGGAGCGACCACAGCGTGATCACCCCTGTTTACCTACAAATAACTGTAGAAACAATTACGCGTCTTCAGAATCTGAGAGCGATTCCTCAAGGTCTTCAATACGAGAAATAATCTCAGTTGCAGATTCTTCTACGGCCTTGCCTTCGGTACGAATGACAATGCAGCCGAGATGCTTCATAAGCTTACGAGACTCATCTTGCTCGGCAACAATCTCGTGTGGGTCAGCATAGGAACCTGCAATTGCAAAGGCAGCATCATCTGAAAGACGATTCTGACGGAAAGCCTGAAGCGTATTGGTTGAAGAGACAAGACCAAAGAGACGACGCGGATCGACCTGCTCAAGCTCCTGAGGCGGCTCAACGCCAAGCGCCAAAGGCACATTTGCAACCCTGTAGCCCAAGAAAGCTAAGTACATTGAGAGTGGTGTCTTAGAAGTACGTGAAACACCGACAAGGACAATATCTGCCTTCGGAAGATCTTGCGGATTACGACCGTCATCATGCTCAACAAAGAACTCCATGGCATCAACACGACGGAAATACTGACCATCTGTGTTGTGGATAACGCCAGGAACGTTCTTAGGTTCTTCCCCTGTGAGAGTGGAGAGAACAGTAATTGCTGGTCCCATCAAATCGATAGATGGAATAGCGCGACGATCAAGTTCGCGACGAACCTCTGCACGCAAATTAGAATCCACGATGGTGTGGAACACAGCCATCGGAATCTCTGGATCGGTCTTCTCGTCAAAGTAATGACGAACCTGCTCTACGCTCGTAACCTTAGCAAGCCGTTCAATTCGTACAGACTCATTAGGAAACTGACCAGCAGCGGCGTTAACAACCTCAGATGCAGTGTCGCCAAGAGAGTCTGAAATGATATGAACGACGGGCGTAGCCTCGTCGAAGTCCTCATCAATGAGGTCGAAATTTGCCTTCACGAAAGCCACCTTTCCGCCAAATGCTGAACCTGCCTGCGAGGCGAAATTATCGCCTCGCACTTTAGATATTTATACCATTCTAACGCCTGCCAGCGAGCGCTCCCATGTCAGCAACCCCGCCAAAGACACCAGCAAATCTGTTAAGGAGACGCAGACGATTATTTCGCACGTCCTCATCTTCATCCATAACAAGCACTTCGTCAAAGAATCGATCGATTGGCTCTCGCAAACCTGCAAGGGCAGCAAGTGCGCCCTGATAGTCTCCTGTACTGAGCGCGCTATTAACAGCATCTTCCCCTTCTGAGCAGGCCTTAAGCAAAGCAAGCTCAGGAGCAGAGAACTTAGTTTCGTCGACATCATCACCAAGTGATGCATCAGCAAGATGAGCTGCACGAGCGTAGGCATGCGCCAAATCGTCAAAGAGCTCAGTATCGTTTTTGCGTGCCTGCTCAAGAGCATGGGCGCGATGTAAAAACTCTGCAGGATCTACAATGCCCACCGCAGAAACAGCTTCGATTGTCTCAGGACGGACACCCTCATCACGCGCGATCGCTGCAAGGCGACCGACGAAAAATGCGAGCACTTCATTGCGGACTTTATCGAGGTCAAAGGAGATGTCCTGAGATGAAAGTGCCTCGAGCGCACAGCTGACCAATGAACTCAAAGAAAACACTGGGAGCGCCTGCAAAATTGCAATTGCACCAATAGCAGAACGACGAACGGCGAATGGATCGGATGAGCCGGGAGGCGGTTCATCAACTGCAAAAAGTCCACAAATCGTATCGAGTTTATCGGCAAGAGCCACAACTTTTCCTACCGTGCCCGAGGGAAGATCATCTCCAGCAAAGCGTGGACGATAATGCTCAGCTATGCCGCGGGACACCTCTTCAGGCTCACCGGCGGCCTGAGCAAAGTAGCCACCCATAACGCCTTGCTGGCTGGTGAATTCAACGACAGTCCGGCTTACCAGGTCAGCCTTAGCAAAATGGGCAGCGCGAATAGCCTGCGCAGAAGTAATCTCATCAAGACCAGCTAGTTCTGCGGCAGCACCCGCAATCGCCTCCATGCGCTCAACCTTCTGGCGCATAGTGCCGAGCTTCTCATGAAATACCACGCGATCCAGACGTTCAACAAACTCATCGAGACCAACCTTAAGGTCTTCCTCATAGAAGAACTTGGCATCATCTAAACGCGCACGAACAACACGTTCATTACCATCAACAACTGTCTCAGAACATGCCGGGTCAGCGTTGGACACTACGACAAATTCACGAGTGAGATTGCCCTGCTGGTCATAAATGGGGAAATAGCGCTGGTTGGACAGCATGGACTCACAAATAATTTCATGAGGAACTGCCAAGAACTCTTCGTCAAAAGTGCCAACAAGCGCCGTTGGCCATTCGCACAGGTTTACAACTTCATCGAAGGTACGCTTAGGCATATCAACATGAGCGCCACCGCGTTCTTCTTCAAGAGCTTTTACCTGTTCACGAATCTTTTGTGCTCGCCTCTTCTCAAGGAGAACACCGGCATTCTCAAGAACGTTTTCGTAAGCCGAAGGTTCGGCCACGATGTGTTCACCAGGGCCCAAGACTCGATGACCACGCGTTGTATTGCTGCTGGTTACATCAGCATAACTAACCGGGATAACATCCTCACCAAAAAGAGCACAAATCCAACGAATGGGCCTTACGAATGTATCGTGAGAAGAACCCCAACGCTGGCTGCGATAGTTAGGCCACTCAAGGGAACGAATTGTCTTTTCACAGAGCTTAGAGAGGAGTGGCAATGCAGAAGCAGCTGGAATTGTACGCTCAGCAAAAACATATTCCTTGCCATCGTTGTCTTCACGCCTTGTAAGATCTTCTGCTCCCATGCCAAACTTGCGAGCAAAACCTATAGCTGCTTTTGTGGGCTCCCCCGCCTCATCAAAAGCGATATGAGCTGCAGGACCACGACGAACCTCATGAACCTCTTCGGTCGATTCAGCAACATCGGAGACAATAACGCTCAAACGTCGAGGCGTTGAAGCAACACGAAGTGCTCCGTGAGGCAAACCCGCATCATCGAGCTCACGTTCCACGAGCTTTCCAAGCTGATTGGTTGCATTCATAAGCGGTGCCGAAGGCATCTCCTCACAGCCTATTTCAAGCAAAAAATCGCGTGTTTTGGCCATGGTCTATGCAACCTCCTCGTTCTTATGCTCATCAGTCGAACCAGCAACTTGTTCGAGATATGCCTCACAACATGCCTTAGCAACCGTACGCACTCTCAAAATATAATTTGCTCGTTCAACAGCCGAAAGAGCGCCACGAGCATCAAGTAGGTTAAAGGCATGGCTGCACTTCATAACACAGTCATACGCTGGAAGCGGAAGCTTGGCATCCAGACATGCATGGCACTCGCGCTCATAGTCATCAAACTTCTGACGCATCATCTCAACGTTGGCAACCTCGAAGTTGTATGCCGAGAATTCGCGTTCATTCTCGAGGAATACATCTCCATAGGTCATAGGAGTACCATCGGGCAAATAGCTCCAGACAAGGTCATAGACACTTGTAACGTTTTGGGCATACATAGCAATTCGCTCAAGGCCGTAGGTAATCTCAACAGGCACAGGATCAACTTCAATACCACCTACCTGTTGGAAATAGGTGAATTGCGTAACCTCCATACCGTCAAGCCAAACTTCCCAGCCCAGACCCCAAGCTCCGAGCGTTGGGCTCTCCCAGTCATCTTCAACGAAGCGAACATCATGTGCATTAGGATCAAGGCCAATTGCGGCAAGCGAACCCAAATATAGTTCCTGTGAATCCGCAGGAGAAGGCTTAATGAGCACTTGGAATTGGTAGTAATGCTGCATGCGGTTGGGGTTCTCACCATAGCGTCCATCCGTAGGACGACGGCAAGGCTGAGGATAGCAGCACCTCCACTCCCCTGGACCCAGTGAGCGCAGGGTAGTAGCGGTATGGAAGGTACCAGCTCCCACCTCGGAGTCATAAGGCTGCATTACCGTACAACCACAACTAGCCCAATAGTGCTCGAGCGTCAGGATCATATCCTGAAATGTTAGGGGCGTCTCGCCCATGTGTTCGCCCTCCTTCTTGTCAGCATGTGTCGTTAAAACACAAGAACCTACAAAATGCACGCATCCTCAAATGGCCAGAAAATAGCGACCGCTCTTGAGGTTACCGAATCAACAGGAATTGCGCCGAAATAACGAGAATCTCGAGAGTTAGTTCTGTTATCTCCCATAACCCAGATGCAACCCTCGGGCACGACATAGGGGTAACTTATGCCCCCGCCTTCACCATCAAAGGGAATGGGGTCTGAAGGTTTGCCGTCTACATATGGCTCATCAAGTGCGACGCCATCAACATAAACAATGCCATCAATGAGCTCCACTGTTTGGCCTTCAGTAGCTATGACACGCTTAAGCAGTGTTTGGCCACTACCTTCAGGGTCTTCGAAAGTAACAATTTCGCCGGGCTCAGGATCACGGAAGCGATATGAGATCTTCTCCCCAATAAGCCTGTCGCCAAGCTGCACCGTTTCCAACATTGATCCTGTGGGCACTTCATAAACTTCGGCAACAAATGTGCGAATACCTAAGGCGAGCACAACGCCCACCACTACCACAGCAAGAAAACTCAGTATCGATTTAAGAGTTCTCATAACCGCTCCGCTTCCTTTTGCTGAATAAACTGAGCAACATACATTTTTTCCTCTTCGCTCAGCGCAGCAGTATCTAACAAATCTGGACGCAACTGTGCAGTGCGCTCCAAGGCATTCCGACGCCTCCAGGCAGCAATAGCTGCATGATCGCCAGAAAGTAAAACAGAAGGCACCTTCATGCCTCGATACTCCGCTGGACGAGTATATTGAGCATACTCAAGAAGGCCATCAGAAAAAGACTCATCTTGCGCGCTCATATCATCCCCAAGTGCCCCAGGAAGCAGACGAACCACTGCATCTATAACGACAAGTGCAGCGAGTTCTCCTCCCGTCAGAACAAAATCGCCAAGTGAAAGCACTTCATCAGCCCGTGTATACACACGTTCGTCAATTCCTTCATAGCGCCCGCAGACAAATAAAATCCGATCAAGCTGGGAAAGACGTTCTGCACATGCTTCATCAAAACGATGTCCCACTGGAGAAAAAAAGACAACGTAGGGTTTTGTAGAACCCCGCTCAGAGAGATCATCAATCGCCTCAAGAATGGGCGCCGGCTTCATAAGCATTCCCTGGCCACCGCCAAAAGGAGCATCATCGACTGTTCGATGTTTGTCGTGCGTCCAATCTCGCATGTCATACGCTTCGAAGCTAAATATACCTTCTCTTTGGGCACGACCCATTATTGAGGTATTGAGATAACTTTCAAAAACGTCAGGAAAGACCGAAAGTGTTTCGTAGTGTTTTGACTCTAACATTACTCATCACTTTCCTCGGATGACCGAGTCGGAAGGGTGCCTTCGGGTACTCGCACCAAAAACGCTTCCCCATCGCTTATGGTTCCTTGTACTACCTCGGGTACAACTGGAATAAGTACTTCACCATAGGGGCCTTGTATGGACCAAACATCATTGGCGGGGCCTACCATAACCTCAGCTATTACGCCGAGCTCACCCATTTGTTCATCCACGACATGAGAACCCAATAAAACATTTGGATCATGCAAGGCCAGATCTTCTGGAAGATCATCTTCAAGTACAAGAATTGATTTACCCACCAACTCTTCAGCATCAGAGATGGTTGAGACATCGAAAAAAGTAACAAGCTGACCGCGAGGACCATCTTGAACTTCTGCAACACGGTGCCATCTGTTGCCTTTAAGAGCGGGAGGAACGAGACAGACCATAAGGTTTTCACGCATAAGAGAAGGAAGGCCGTTAACGGAAACCGTCACGACCTCCCCCTTTTTACCATGTGTCTTTACAACACGTGCGATTGTTTTGAGCTTTTTGTACACAGAGAAAACGCCTAACCCAAAACCTCAACCTCAACAGAAGTGCCTACGCGTTGACCAAGTGCTCGAGCAAGCGTGCGAATGGCTTTAATGGTTCGACCACGGCGGCCAATAACTTTGCCGGCATCGGCTTCGGCGCAGCTCACCTCGATAAGGGTTCCATCATCACTATCAACCACATCGAGTGTTACAGCATCAACGTCATCAACCAGGCCACAGACCACATACTCAACAAGATCGGCGACCTTGTCAGAAGGCTCCTCTGCAATCTGGTCTTGATCGCTCATGCCTTCTATAACCTCAGATGTCATTGCTACTCAGCAGCCTCGTCAGCAGCCTCAGCAGCTGCGGCATCCTTAGCAAGCTGCTTCTTGGATTTACGCTCTTTCACTACGGGCTCAGGAGCGTCGCCGCGTGCAATGTCAATAAGATGAGAGACAGCGCTGGTGGGCTGAGCACCCTTTGCAATCCAAGCATCGACCTTCTCAAGATCAATCTCAATGGTCTTAGGGTTGGTCAGAGGGTTGTAACGACCAACGAGCTCAATGAAGCGACCATCGCGTGGCATACGACCGTCAGCAACAACAACACGATAGTAAGGACGCTTCTTGGCACCATGACGGGCCAGACGAATCTTAACTGCCAATGAATACTCCTCTAGACGTGCGGCGTGTATGGATCGAGAAGGCTCGCCGCGTAGCCACATAAGCGATAGATAATGATAGGCCATAAAACCTATGGTGAGAAGTGCTGATTTTGTGAACTGCAGTATAAGCCGGTAGAACCATGAGCACAAAAATAGGTGTTTCAGGCCGTCTTAAGGCTCGTCATTACCATATATAGCAGGCCTCTGCTGGAAAACTACATGAGAGGAGCGCCTGTAAATGAACATTCTCGTAGTTGAGGACGAACGAAATCTCGCAGACGCCATCTGTCACATATTAGAAGAAGCGGATTTTCATGCCGAAGCTGCCTACGATGGCAAAGCTGGGCTCGCATATGCTGAAAGCGGAATGTACGACGCAATGGTTCTGGATGTAATGTTACCCGGAATTGATGGAATAGAACTCGTCCGTGCATTGCGAAGAGAAAACAACTCCCTTCCTGTTCTCATGCTTACAGCACGTACCGAAACAATTGATAAGGTTGCAGGACTCAATTCCGGCGCCGATGATTATATGACCAAACCTTTTGAACCCATTGAATTGGTTGCACGTGTAAGGGCTATTACTCGTAGACAGGGTGAAGTAGTTATAGACAAGGCACATTTTGGTGATCTTACGCTTGATCTCAGCACCCACGAGCTTTCAACCGAGACATCCTCGGTACATCTATCTCAAAAGGAATTTGAGGTTATGCAAATTCTTATGAGTTCAAATGGGCGAGTTGTTTCTAAACAGGATTTACTCACCCGTGTTTGGGGCACCGAAGGTGAAGCGCTCGAAAACTCAGTAGAAGCATACATTTCTTTTTTAAGAAAGAAGCTTACACACCTGCAGTCAAGTGTCCAAATTACCACGCTCAGGATGCTGGGATATCGTCTAGAAAAGATTGAAAAAGAGTAAGCTCTTCTCTAATAGTCACAACTTTAAACAGAGATTTTAGCTATGTGAGGAGAAGAGATGCTCAAACGTTTGAGAAGAACTTTCTCTGCGTTTTTTTGCACTCTTCTCATGCTTCTTTTAGCAACCGTATTAGGCGTTACCTTATTTCTGACTTACGTCTCGCATCGAGAGTCGGTTGAAACAGCTCTCACATACAGCTTGGAAGATAACAATCTCGATCCCCCTGAAATAGGTGGGAGCTGGTCTGACGAGGAATATGATGACGACACAGCACACATGCTTATAGCGCGAGTAAATCTCAATGAAGATGGAACAATTGTTTCTTCCAACAAATCGGCAGTACATGTGAACGCCGTCGACTTGGCCAAGATAATAAAGGATGCTTCAGAAAATTCTTCTGCTGAAGGAAGACTGGAATCATCACATCTCAGCTGGCGTAGTAGACAAGAGAATGGATATATCTACATCGCCATTGCCGACACCACCCCATTCGACCAAATTTTTATAAACCAGGCACAGGGCACGGCAGCTCTCTTTATTATTCTCTCCGGTCTCATTTTTCTTGTAAGTATTGCTCTGGCTCGATGGGCTCTCTCCCCTATTGAGAGGAGCTGGCAGCAGCAACGCAGATTTGTCGCAGATGCGTCCCATGAACTCAAAACACCACTTTCAGTCATCATTGCCAACACACAAATCTTGCAAGAAAAAGATGCTGGTATTCCTGATAAAACAATGAAATGGGTGAATAGCACCGCTGAAGAAGCTCACCGGATGCAAGGGCTGGTAGAAGGACTGTTGGCGCTGGCTCGTTCTGAGTATGCAGTCGATAGCGGCAATCTTCCTCACGAGAACGTAAATCTATCGACCATTGTTGAACGCTGCGCTCTTCAATTTGATGCAGTTGCCTTTGAGCGCGGATGCACAATCAAAACGCATGTCCAGCCCAATATAACGGTAAAAGGATCTTCAGAAGCGCTCGATAGGCTCTGTACGATTCTCTGCGATAACGCCTGTAAATACGCTCATCCCAATACCACTATTACTGTTTCTCTTGTCCATGTTCAAAATCATGCTCGTCTCTCGATAAATAATATTGGAGACCCCATCCCAAAAGAAGATCTCGATCAAATATTTGAACGCTTTTATCGTTCAAACAAATCTCGCACGAAGGAAACAAAAACAGCAAGTTACGGACTTGGTCTTGCCATTGCCAAAGGCATTGTCGATGAGCATCGTGGAACCATTCTAGTAACGAGCAATGCTTACGAAGGAACCACTTTTGTAATAACCCTATAATTGGATTATGCAAAAGGACATGAAACAAAATGCTTCTCATGAACATGAGCTCACCATCTCATGGGATGGCCCGGCAATAGGCCTGCTCGACCTTGACGCATTTTTTGCATCTGTAGAGCAGCTTGATCATCCAGAATGGCGCGGCAAACCTGTCATAGTTGGTGGAGATGCCGATCATCGCGGTGTTGTATCAACAGCTTCTTACGAAGCACGTCGCTATGGTGTGCATTCAGCTATGCCTTCCGCTGAAGCAAAGCGACTCTGTCCGCAAGCCATCTGGACACATGGACACTTTGATAGGTATCGCGAGCTCAGCGCACGCATTATGTCCATAGTTGAACAAGAAACACCGCTTGTAGAACAAGTATCCATTGATGAGGCCTTTTTTGATGTAACGCCTGGACGTTTTTCTCGAGAGAGTCCGGTTGCAATCTGTCAGCGAATTCAAAAAAGAGTGTCCACACTTGGTATCACCTGCTCTATTGGACTCGGCACCAATAAAACGATTGCAAAAATTGCTTCGGAAAAAGAAAAGCCTCGAGGTCTTACCGTGGTACTACCTGGCAGCGAACGAGCATTCCTTGATCCCTTACCGGTACGCGCTATGAGTGGCATAGGGGCATCAGCGGAGGCAAAACTTATAGCAATGGGCATTCATACACTGGGTCAACTTGCACAAGCAGATCCAAAACGCCTTGAACGGATCTTCGGAATTATGGGTCCTCGTATGATTATTCGTGCCTCGGGGCGCGAACATTCACAAGTGATAGAAGCTTGTGCTCCAGAAGATCGGAAGTCCGTCTCCAATGAGCGAACATTTTCCCACGATCTAACCGCGCGTGACGAAGTTGAAGCGGCAATAGACCATATTGCTGACATGGTTGCCCATCGACTGCGTGAAAAAGACCTCAAAGGTCGAACTATCACCCTTAAATTGAAGTTCAGTTATGCAGAAGGCAGAACTGCTCAGTGTCAGACACCTCAACCAACAAGAGACAAGCGTACCATCGCGCAAAAAGCTCGAACGCTTCTCCAAAACCTTTGGGCAGAAGGCACTCCCATACGCCTGCTTGGCATTGGAGTAAGTTCATTTGATAAAGGCGAGCCAGAGCAACTTGATCTCTTTGCGGCTCATGATCATGACGATGAAGAGCTACGTGAACGCCTTGCACGCACCACCGATCAGGTGCGTGCTCGTTTTGGCAAACAAGCCATCTCTTTCGGGTATGATTTGCGATTCACCGATAAAGACGCGGGTAATGGACACGATCAAGATTCATGAGACGTGCCTGCATCAGCGCCTTCAAGATCAAGCTTAACTCGAGGTGCGTCGCCCCAAAGTTTATCTAAGCGATAATACTCTCGTGCCTCAGGCTGGAAAATATGAACAACTACTGAACCGTAATCTATAAGCGTCCAAGCAAGCTCTTCTCTACCCTCAATGGAAAAGGGTTTCTCATTGCAATTAAGACGTACACGCTCTTCTATTTCATCAACAATTGCATCTGCGAGACGACGATTAGCAGCGCTTGCAATTAAAAAATAGTCGCAAATATCTGAAGTGTTGGAAATATCGATAAGACAAATATCTGTTGCCTTTTTCTCATCGGCAGCAGCGGCAGCAACGCGTGCAAGCTCCAGTGGAGTAACACTCATGCAGTCTCCTTCGTAGTTGTAAAAGGCTCCTCCCCGCGTTCGCGAGCAAGAACAAGCTGATTGTAGATATCGATAGTACCCGGATAGAGCCAGCGTTCAGTCGCAATAACATAAGCAACACCATTTGCAAAAGAACGCCAATATAGCTTTGGGAGAGATACTGTTCCCACAAGATTACGTACAGCTTCTATACCCTCAGCAGCTGGACGAAATACTTCAATGCCATCAGCGATAAAAACAATCATATCAAGAGGTGTTGGATGTGCACTCCCTATGGTATGAACCTTAATAGCATGAAGCACATCCTCAGGAAGCTCTGGGTATTTCTGAGGAAGCTCATGAGCAGCAAGTATGCCATGCAAAAGTGGCTGTACTAAAGAGAGGTCTACTCCTAAATCGAGATTAGCTTTACGTGCTCGCTCGATAAGCTCATCGTTGCTATATGCCTTGTCCCAGTCGTGCAGAATACCCGCTACACGTGATTTAAATGGATCCACTCCATAGAGAAGTGCGAGCTTTTCTGCACACAGTGCAACAGAATATGAATGTTGAAGCCTACGCGGTTTTGCAGCAAGCTGTTTCGCAAGATCTTCTTCAAGTCTTGCAAGATATGCCTCTTGGTCGGAAGAGTAAGACACCTCATCAAATCCACTCAACCAAGAAACGCTCGTATACGCCATGTGAGCTTGCTCACAACTCATGAAGACGCCTTTCGATAGAGACCGCGTTTTTTGATATAACCCACAACCGCATCAGGTGTGAGATACCGCAAAGACTGGCCCGCCGCTCGACGCGCGCGCAGATGGCTCGAAGATATGGCAAGTGCTGGCACCTCGAGATAGGTAACATCAAAACTAATGGACGACCGGAAGATTACATCACTGGCGTAGTCAAGATCATACCCAGGGCGCGTAGCTCCCACGAGATGTGCAAGAGAGGCAATCCGTTCCGCATCACGCCACTTCACAATATCCATAATGGCATCCGCGCCCGTAATGAAATAAAACTCAACATTATCAGGATAGATTTCACGAAGACGTGCAAGCGTGTCGACAGTATAGGTTATACCTGACCTATCTATCTCAAAGCGGCTTACAAGAAAATGGGGATTATCAGATGTTGCCAAGAGCGTCATGGCATAACGATCCTCAGGACTTGCAACTTCGCGCCCCTGCTTAAAGGCAGGCGAACCCGCTGGCATAAACACAACAATGTCGAGATTAAGATCACCTAAAGCCTGTTCGGCCGTAACGAGATGCCCATTATGAATAGGATCGAAGGTGCCACCCATAATGCCAAGCCGATACGTTTTTGTAGGATCTTCTCCGAGTAAAGGAAGATCCGGCGCAACGGGCTCGGAAAATGCATCTCCAAGCACCGTTGCATCACACTTTTGCACGATAGTGTGTGTCGCAGAAAGGCGATCGCACAAGTTCATCGAACCTGCCCTTCTCCGCGAAGCAAGCATTTTGTTGTTGTAAGCGCAGCAGCCCCCATGGGACCACGAACATGTAGACGCTGCGTAGAAATGCCAATTTCTGCACCTAAACCAAACATGCCACCATCGGTAAAGCGTGTAGAGGCATTGGTGTATACCGCAGCAGCATCGACGTCGGAGAGGAAACGCTCACAAGCTTGAACATCTCGTGCAACTATGCATTCAGAGTGCCCCGTGCCATATCGATTGATATGAGCTATAGCTTCATCAATACCTGAGACCACCTTACAAGATATTTCGAGTGCAAGATATTCTCGACCCCAGTCTTCCTCACCGGCAAGTACGTAATCCACTTCTTCAGTCAAACCAGCTGCAGCAGCCGCTTTACAGGTTGCCTCGTCACCATGAACAAGTACTCCCCAAACTGTGCAAGCTTTGAGGAAACGAGGAAGAAAAGACTCAGCACACTCAACGTCAACCAAAACCGACTCACATGCATTGCAGACACCCGGCCTGCTTGTTTTGGCATTTTCAATAATGGACAACGCCATATCTTGATCGGCGGAGGCATGGACATAGGTATGACAATTGCCTTCACCCGTCTCGATAACGGGGACAGTTGCCTGCTCAACACAGGTGCGAATCAGAGAATGACCGCCACGAGGAATTAATACGTCCACCAAACCATTTGCGTGCATAAGCTCAATAGTCTCGGCACGGTCCGTGCTTTGAATAAGGGTGGCACAATCCGCTGGAAACCCTGCCTCTTCAATTCCTTTTCTGCAAGCATTGACAAGGGCAACACACGAATCATGAGCAGCTGAGCCGCCTCGGAGAACGCATGCATTACCAGAACGCAGGGTAAGAGCAACCGCATCGGCCGTTACATTAGGCCGCGCCTCATACACAATAGCTACGACACCCAGGGGAACACGAACTCGTGTAAGACGAATGCCTGAATCGAGGGTATGGCCACCCACTACTTCGCCAATAGGATCTTCTTGTGCAGCCACCTTACGCATTCCAGCAACAATACCGTCAATGCGTTCGTCAGTAAGCAATAGACGATCCATTAGCGCATTTGATAGACCAGACGCTTGTCCTCGTTCAAGATCATGCACATTAGCTGCGAGTATTTCTTCACGAGCCATATCAATGGCGTGAGCTGCTAGCTCGATTGCCTTTGTCCTGGTAGCTGCACCCGCAGCCGCAAGCGAGCGAGAAGCAAGTCGTGCTGCCTTAGCCAATTCACGAGCCTCAGACATTGAGCTCTCCTTTCCTTCTCTCACGCATAAAAATAATCATTCCTCTTAAACTTTCGGGTTTTACTAGTGTAAAACAGCCTTTTTGCAGCAACCATCTCATGACATTAGAAAACAAGCATTTCGTCTCGATGTACCGCAGGACTATCTGCTCGATCTGAAAGAAAACGAGAAATAATATCAAGCCGAAGTCCTCTTATTTTTCGCATTTCATCCGAGGAAAAACGGCAGATCCCACGAGCAACCAAATCACCTGCTCGTGAATAGATGCTCACGATATCACCGGCGTTAAAATCGCCATGCACATCTATCACTCCCACTGGTAATAGCGAAGCTCCCCTATTGATAAGGGCACGGCATGCTCCATCATCCGCAATAAGAGCGCCACGGGAAACCCCAGCAAGTCCAATCCAAAGCTTGCGTGCCTGTGATGGATGGAAGCACCCTCTGCAGGAGCAAAAAGCGTTCCCGGCACCGTTCCATCCACGGCACGTTGTAATGCTTCAGGCATACGACCTTCACAAACAACCATGGGAATACCCGCAGCAAGCATTGCACGCCCCGCACGCACCTTGGTTGCCATGCCGCCCGTGCCATAAGAGGACTCCGTTCCTCCGGCCATGCTAATAATGCGTCCATCCACATGCTCGACGCGAGTAATCAACCGTGCAGAAGGATTCTCCTGTGGATTGGCAGTATAAAGTCCAGCGACATCAGACAGAATCACATAGAGATCTGCATCAATAAGCGTTGCAACAATGGCGCCGAGCATATCATTGTCACCAAACGTAAATTCTCGAACACTCACCGTGTCATTTTCATTTACGACAGGAACAGCGCCGAGCTCCAACAAACGCTCGAGTGTGTTACGAGCATTGAGGTAACCGGTTCTATCAGTTACATCTGCACGGGTTAGCAGTACTTGTCCACATGGCACACCACGTTCGGCCAGCACCTCTGCATACACCTCAGTAAGCGCTGCCTGTCCAGCCGATGCACAGGCCTGAAGTGTTGGAATGTCTGAAGGTCTTGCATCAAAACCCAGTCTTGCTCGACCAGTTGCAGCAGCGCCACTCGATACAAGAATGACACGCAAGCCACGAGATCTTAATGCACATATTTGCTCGCAAAGAGAGCGGATAAAACTGCTATCCAGCTCATCATCAGGCCCCATCAGAGTAGAAGAGCCTACCTTTGCCACCACTGTTGCGCCCGATGAAACGAGCGGCTCTGGCGAATTGATCTGCCCACACTCATTAACTTCAAACGAAACGCTATCGGTCTGATGAGATGAAGATATCTGCTTTTGAGAAGTCATCGTCTGCGTCCCTCCTCTTCAAATTCGGAGAGAACCGCATCGTCGATATCGTCGAGCTCAGCAAACCTATCGTCGCCACCAAGACCTTCATAGTTGAACGAATAATCAAGAATGCGCACTTCATCACCGTTTGTGCAACCGGCTTTTTCAAGAGCATCATCAAGGCCCATACGCTCAAAACGATGTTGGAGGAAAAGAATAGCTTCGTCATTATCCCAGTCTGTTTGAACAACCATACGTTCAACAGCAGGACCAGAAACCCGAAATACGCCGCCACCCAGGTTAGAGATAGTGAAGGCACGATCACGCTCTCTACGACGACGCTCCCAAATTCGATCATTTGACGGTGTTGAAGTATCCACAACCATTTCGGCACGAAGCTTTTTGACTTCTTGTGCACATGCACCGATAAGTGCCTCTAATCCCTCACCCGTAAGCGTGGAAATTGCAAAGAACTGTCGACCGTCTGCCTCTGCAGCAGCCCGAAGAGCTGCAATTGCCTCTGCGGTATTGGGCATATCGCATTTATTCGCAACAACAATTTGAGGTCTTGCCGCAAGCTCTGCAGCATATGCTTCAAGCTCGTGATTGATGATGTGGTAATCCTCAACCGGATCGCGACCTTCAAATCCCCCTGTTGCATCAACGATATGAACGATCAAGGCCGTGCGCTCAATATGACGCAAAAACTGATGACCGAGTCCCTTGCCCTCACTTGCCCCTTCAATAAGGCCAGGCACATCTGCCATAACAAATGAAGCATCATCCGATGTTCGAACAACACCGAGATTTGGAACCAAGGTGGTAAAAGGATAATCAGCAATTTTTGGACGAGCGGCACTCACGCGAGCAATAAGCGAACTCTTACCAACACTTGGCATGCCGACAAGAGCGACATCTGCCATAAGCTTCATTTCAAGCTCAATCCAATGGTCTCGAGCTGGTTCACCCTTTTCAGCAAAAGCAGGGGCTCGCCTTGTAGAGGTAACAAAGTGAATGTTGCCTCGACCACCAATACCGCCAGGACCAACAATTACTCGTTCACCTGGGTGGGTAAGATCAGCTATTTGGTAGAGCGGTTCCATTGTTTCCGGATCAAGTTCTCGCACCACTGTTCCAAGTGGTACACGAAGCACGAGGTCTTCTCCTGAACGGCCGTGCTTACGAGCACCTTGACCATGTGTTCCACGCTCAGCTCGAAAATGATGTTTAAAGCGATAATCAATCAAGCTTGAAAGCTGTGGATCAGCTTCGAGAATGACATCTCCACCATTGCCGCCGTCTCCACCATCAGGTCCACCCTTAGGCACATGTGCTTCTCGGCGGAATGACA